>DRKN01000088.1 GCA_011051755.1 Gammaproteobacteria bacterium | reverse complement strand
TGCAAGTGCTCGACGTGATGGCCGCCATGCGCGAGGAAATCAGCCCCGATGCCTTCGGCGCCTATGTCATTTCCATGACCCACGAGGCCAGCCATGTCATGGAGGTGATGTTCCTGGCCTGGCTGGCGGGACTGGCCGGCCACCGCGACAGCGAATGGTACTGCCATATCCGCATCTCGCCGCTGTTCGAAACCATCGAGGATCTGGCCCACATCGAGCCGGTGATGAACCGTCTGCTGGACAACGACACCTATGCCGCGCTGCTCAAGGCCTCCGGCAACACCCAGGAAGTGATGCTGGGCTATTCCGACTCTTGCAAGGACGGCGGCATTCTCGCTTCGGCCTGGAACCTGTATCAGGCCCAGCAGCAGATTACCGCCCTGACCCGGGCCCGGGGCGTCAAGCTGCGCATGTTCCACGGCCGCGGCGGCACCGTCGGCCGCGGCGGCGGTCCCACTCACGACGCCATCCTGTCCCAGCCGGCCGGCACCGTGCACGGCGAAATCAAGTTTACCGAGCAGGGCGAAGTGCTGTCCTACAAATACAGCAACACCGAAACCGCCAGTTATGAACTGGGCATGGGCATCACCGGCCTGCTCAAGGCCAGTTGCAATCTGATCAGCCCGCCGCAGGCGGACGATCCGGAGCATCTGGCCATCATGGCCGGCCTGGCCGCCACCGGCGAAACCCGCTATCGCGAACTGACCGACGACACCGAGGGCTTCCTGGACTATTTCTACGAAGCCACGCCGGTTTCGGAAATCGCGCTCATGAACATCGGCTCGCGGCCCTCGCACCGCAAGAAGCAGGATCGTTCCAAGACCTCGGTGCGCGCCATCGGCTGGGTCTTCGGCTGGGCCCAGTCACGCCACACCCTGCCGGCCTGGTACGGCATCGGCAGCGCGCTCGAAAAATGGCTGCGGGAAAATGCCGACGATATCGGCAAGCTGCAGGAAATGTATCAGCGCTGGCCCTTCTTCCGCGCCCTGCTCTCCAACACCCAGATGGCCCTGTTCAAGGCCGACATGCGTATCGCCAAAGCCTACGCCGGCCTGTGCAAGGATCAGAAAACCGCCAAAAACGTGTACAACCTGATCAGCAAGGAATACGAACGCACCCGCAGCCACACCCTGGAGGTCGCCGGACTGGAGGAACTCATGGGCGACACGCCCCATCTGGCCCTGTCCCTGACCCGCCGCAACCCCTATCTGGATCCCCTCAACCAGATCCAGCTCATGCTGCTCAAGCGCTACCGGGACGAAAGCCTCGACGAGGAAACCCGGCAGATCTGGCTCAAACCCCTGCTGCGCAGCATCAACGCCATCGCCGCGGGAATGCGCAATACGGGATAAGGAGAAAGCAGCCGGTGGCGGGTAATTGTGGCCGGGTAATACCCTCAGGGGCCACCAAAAGACGTTGTTCTTGGCAGCCCCTGATGAGTCTGTTCCGTGGTATTTATACCTTCCTTCGCTTGGCCATGCTAATTAAACCGATAAGGCCAGAGCAAAATAACCATACAGAAGCAGGTATTGGGACAGGATTCACACTCAGGCTCGTAGCATTGAATGTAAATATTGAGGAGTTGTCGGCGGCGCCACCAGCAAAATTATAAATATTTACTCCTCCTTCCAATCCTGTTAAACCAGAAATGGTTATGCTGTTACCGGAAAATAATACATTTGGATCTGAAAACAGATAATCATATGCAGAATCAAGATCGACGATATTAAAATCCAGCGAGGTTGGGGTTACATTCCCCATTACCCCGCTAAACCCATTATTGGATGAAAAAGGGCTTGAACCTGCCGACGTATAAAAAATTTGTTGCGTGGCAGCCAGTGTTTGCGTAACAGCAGTTACGGCCCCCGGTGATGAAACGCTGGATGTCACGAACTCAATTGTACCAAGTTCAGTTGTAACTGATGTTGAAACAAGCGCTGTTGCCCCACCTGCCGTGGGTTCAAAAAAATAGCCTTTGTTTATATCACCTGAAAGATCCAGGTCAGGGATACTGTTATCATACAAGGCCCTGATTGTGACTGAGCTGCCAACCGTTGGCCGCGTGGAACCATTTGTAGAGGTAATATCTCCCGTAACAATAAGTTCCACAAGCGCAGCATTTGCCGAATTGAAGAACAAACAACTTAACAGTGCAGCAACCAATGTATATGTTCGTATTTTATACACTTCTCTCTCCTTGATTTATGTTATGTAATAAAGATTCTATCATAACAGACAAGCATTAACTGCAATTCTTTCGAGCTATAACCAATTCTGGTGTATTACGAAGAAACACCGCTTCCGGCTTCAGGCCACCTGCACTGGGATGGTGTTACGGGTGTGGGTGATGTGGTTCTGCTCGTCGAGGTAGACGAGTTTGGGTTTGAAGCTGGCCAGTTCCTGCTGCGTCAGGCCGACATAGGCGCAGATGATGATGATATCGCCGGGGTCCGCCCGGTGCGCCGCCGCGCCGTTGACCGAGATGATGCCGGAGCCGTCCTCGGCCCGGATGGCATAGGTGGTGAAACGCTCGCCGTTGCTCACGTTGTAGATTTCAATCTGTTCGTATTCCTGAATT
>DRKN01000087.1 GCA_011051755.1 Gammaproteobacteria bacterium | reverse complement strand
GTATTATCACTCAGGAGCCTTGCGCACACTGATTGTCGATGGAATCAATTCTGGGGAAAGATTAATCAGTATGGGTACCCATTGATGGTATGAGATGCGCTTGAATGGAGGGCTTAAAAATATACATCATATTGAGAGCGCACCCGATTCAAACACGACTTCCTGATCGATGAATGCCTGTGCCTGACGTATGGCTGGCAGCAATACCTGGTCGGCGAATTCACAGCCGGTGGTGTCCGGGTCTTGTTGTGCCTGTTTGCCGGCCATGGTTGGGCTGTGGCCTTTCTGCTGTCGCAATAATTCCAGCATAGGTTCGTAGCCGGGCGGCCAGGGGTGGATTTCAAAAAAACGTTGTTTCAATGCCTTGAGGATGCTCATGCCGGCATAGTCCAGATCGCCCCAGAACCAGACCGGCCAGTCACAGCTTCGCCGCTTGAACCACCAGTCTTCCAATGACTGCTTCGCCCCTGTGTCGGACTTGCCATAATAATGCAGGCTGACGCCGTCGGCTTGCCTGATTCTGCTGGCGCTGCCCTTGAAACCGGCGGCGTAGACCAGTATTAGTTTTTTACACTCGACCGGGTTTCCGGTGATGGCGCTGGTGTAGCTGTCCTGGTTTTCGATGAACAGGATGCCTTCGATGGCTTCAGGGATGAAGATGCTGGCCATCACCGGCCGCGGCTGGATGACTAAATCTGGATAGAGTCCGCGGATCAGTTCTTCGCGGGCATCGAGAAATTTGGAATCACCCCAAAAACAACGGCTGCTCAGTTGCCGCAGGCTGAGCTTTTTTCGCGAGTAGTGGCTAAGTTGGACGAAGGCAGCAACCACTGCCTCGTCTTCTTTTTCGGGTACCACAATGCGATGGGCCGATAGTTTTTCCGGGTCGCCCGGAAAACGGTGGCGGTTTTTCTCCACGGCCTTTCGCCAGCGCTGAATGGGCGACAGTCCTCGTGGGCGTTGCAGCCAGTGGCGCAGGATGTCCTCGCCGCCGGCTTGCAGGGTGAGTCTTGCCTGCATATAGTCGGGAGAAAAGGGATCACGCCGCTTGTCGGGGGTGATGTGAATGACGGCATGGTCTTCTTGCAGGCTTTGAATCAAATCCCATAGGTGATCCGCTTCTGCGCCCTGACGAAATAGGGCGGGGAGGGTCTTTTTATTCAAGATTATTGCCACGGGCCGTTGGCGATCCGTGGCCGGCTGCGTGTTCAGGCGGTCGATGAATTGCGAGAGCAGGTCGACGATTTCGGCATTTTCGCTCAGCCAGACGGGTATGCCTTTCATTCTGCCGCCAGTACCTCGTCCATGAAATCCAGCTCGGCCTGTTGGTAGACCGTGCGTTTGTGGTTGGCCCACAGTTGCTGGATTTTTTCCGTATTGCATTGCTTGCGATCCACCAGTACCCGCGTGTGAAGCTGGCCACGGGGCTGTTCGCTGGGGCATTTGGCGAACACGAATTCGTTGCTGATCAAGTCCATGAATGGCCCGCACTTGCTGGTGGGCATGATAAAGATCAGTTGCAGGCCGAGGGCGCGGGTCAGGTAGTCGATGACTTCCCGCGAGCGGGTTTCGTCCATTTTCGAAAAGGCTTCGTCCACCAGCACCATGCGCAGATGGCTGTTGCCTGTGGCGAAGCGGAATGCGGAGGTGATGGCTGCCGAACGAATGATGTAGGCCGGGGTTTCCAATTGGCCACCGCTACCGGTGCCGTATTCACTCAGGGCGATGGGTTCTTTGTCCGCCACTTCCTTGTAGATTTCATATTTGCGGTAATTGCGATAATCACCGATGCGATCCAGTTCCCGTAGTGCCCTGTGCTCGTCTTCGTCGAGCAGCATCTGCATCAGTTCCTCGCGAACCTTTTGTGATTTTGTCGATAGCGCCATTTTGAACAGGTCGACCTCGTCGCCGACGCCGGGTTGTTTAATAACCTCTTCGAAAAAGCGGGCATAGTCACGAAATTCGGGAATCCAGTCGCTGTCGAAGCGAAAACCCTCGCGGTCGTCACCAAAGCGGTGATGCTGCAATTCTTTGTTGAGTTGTTCGATCTGCCGCTTGCCGTCGTTGATGGCCTGATGAATGGTGTGGCAGAAGTGGGTGACGAAGGCGTTGTTAAAACTCTCTTTGAGCTGCCGCAGGTTGTCGTATTTTTCCACCAGAATATTGTTTTTCAGGCGATTGAATACCCGATCCAAATCTCGTTGCAGGCCGCAAATGGCACGGAACAGGACGGCATCGTAGTTGCCATTGAAACTGTGATAGACGATGGCATCACCAGGCAGACAATGCTGGTTATGCTTCTGGATCGCCTCGTCCATCTTGCGCTCCAGGCTGTGCAGGTTGCGCTCGATTTCCTGGCGGTAATTGGCGGCGCTGGCAGCCGCCTCGGCCGTCATGGCATCGGCTTCCTTTTCCGCTGTGGCCAGCCGCGCATCAGTGTCGAGGTTGGGCCATTCGGTGGCGATGGCCAGTAGGTTTTGTTCGCAGTCTTCCACTACCTGTTGGGTGGTTTCCTGCTCGTCGGCCAGGGCCTCGCAGCGCTTGCCGGTCTTGCGCATCTTTTCCTGTAACTCACCCTTGCCTTCCTTCAGGCTGCCCTGTTGCTGTTGCAACTGCTGCCCCTGTTCGCGTAGCGTGGTCAGCTTGTCGTCCAGATCCTTGTGTTCCGACAGATCCAGCTGCGCCAGCAGGTTTTCCAGGGTCTGCAATTCGCGGTGTATTTCCAGCATGCGGGTGATGGCATCGGCATAGTCCAGCGGCTGTAGTTTTTTGACGTTTTCCAACAACTGGCCGGCCTGCTGCATGCGGTCGTTGGCCTGCTGCCATTCGTCGTTGAGGCGGGTCAGCTCCTGCTGCGTGGCCTTCAGGGCCCGTTCCCGCGCCGCCACGCCGAATACCAGCTCGCTGTCCGGCAGGTCGCAGCGGAACATGCTGTATCCGCCGGCACCCATGCCGTCGGCGGTCAGGCCACGGCGGGTCTGGCGCAGTTCCCCGGCAGAGGGCACTTGCACTACGTTGCCGTAACTGGCAGTCAGGTAATGTCTTGCCGTGGCGTGGGAAAACGACAGCAGGTGAATGATGGAACCGGCCGGCAGCGTGCTGTGCCCGGCGTCCCGTTGCGCCTTGCCACCCTGGATGATGCGTGCACGGTTGTCGCGCCCCGGCAGCCGGCGCACGATGCGGATCGCCTCGGCCTCGTGGTCGGCATCGACGATGATGGAAAAGCGCGCCATGCCCAGATAACCCTCGATGGCCATCTGCCAGCGCGGGTCGCTGACCTCCACATGATCACACAACACGCGCGGATCGGCCTGCGGACAGTCGCACAGAATGGCTTCCAGTGCTCGCGTAACATAAAGTGGGTAGTTAACCTGTTTTGCCTGCAGGCGTTCGATGTCCTGTTGTTTTTGCCGGCACTGGTTTTTTAGCTGTTGGTAGCGGGCTTCGCGTTTGTGCATCAGTTTCGCCAATTGGTCGTGCAGGCAAGAGCCACCGGCCGAACTGCCCGTTTGGCGCCATTGTTTATGCCATTGCTCATGCCACTGGTTGTGCAGGCGTTGGGCGGCGCGGGCCTGATCCAGGTGCAGCTCCAGCGGCGACAGGTCATTGGTCAGATCCTTTTGCAGCAGGGCGGAAATATCCAGTTCGCCGCGCCCGCCTTCCTGTACCACGCTGCGGGCCAGCTGGCGGATTTGCAGGTCGGCCAGCAGGGGCAGCGCCTCCATCAGTCCGGCATCCTGCAAATCCTTTTCGATGGCCTTGGTGGCTTGCAGATTGCGATCCAGGGAGTTGTCCTGTTCCAGTAACTGACGGGCGATGTCCGTCAGTTGTTTTTGTTGCTGCTCACGCTGCTGTTCCAGTTCATCCTTTTGTTGCAGGGCGTCGATGCCCAAGCGCTGGGCTTCCAGCTGTACGCGCTGTTCGTGAATCTGTTGCAGGCGTTGTTCGGCCAGCGCCGTCTCGGTTTCGTTTTCTTTCAACTGGCGCTGGTAATCGCTCTGTTGTTTCTTGGCCTTGATGTAGTCGCGCTGGCGTTGCAGGTAGTCGTATTGGGCGAGAGTGAAGTCGAGGCTGTTCAACTCGATCCATTGCTGAATGTAGTGGCTGGCCTGTTGCTCGGCGTTTTCCAGGATACCAATGGATTCCACCAACCGCGCTGCGTCACGCTCCATGGCGTGAATGGTCTTGAGCTGCCCGGAAATGGATCGGATGGCCTCGCCGAGATCCTTTCTTTCGAGAATTTCCCGGGCGACGAAATCATTGATGCTGCGCACCGGCTTGTAGGCCATGAAGCGGGAAAAGGCCCGTGCCGCCGCCGTGGCCTCGGCTTCGGAGACGCTGTCGTGCTGGCCGCGCAGGACGGCGTAGAGGCGGCGCAGGTAGGTTTTTTTTGTGTCGTATTTTTGTACCCGGCGCTGGCCGAACTCCCGTATCAGCAGCTTGTGGATTTTGTCCAGGGGCGTGATGTATGTGGTGGTGCTGTCGTCACGGACAAAATGCGCCAGCGCCAGCTCTTCGCCGGGCAGGATCAGAAACAGCAGATCATCCTGCCGCGCCACCTGCTGTCCACCGCTGGCGTCCAGCCAGGCGCGCACACCGATGACGGCGGTAAACGGCTCCGCCGACTCACCCTTGGTCGGGTGAAACACGGCGGCGAGGTAGCCATCACTGGGATCGAGACGGGCATAGCTGCCGTCGTCGCAACCGAGCACGTAGGATGCCAGGGTGCGTACGCGCTTGCCACCGCGGCCGCGCTGGGTGGTTTCGTCCTGCCCCGGGTTGTACTGAAAAAGGTTCTCGTGGGCCGCGGTCATGATGGTCTGGATGGCGTCCGCCGCCGTGGTCTTGCCCGAGCCGTTGCCGCCCGATAGCAGGTTGATGGGGCCCAGCTCGAATTCGAGCTGCGGGATGTTGCCCCAGTTTACGAAGATGAATTTTTTCAGAAACATGAATGATTGACTCTCACTATATTTTGCAGATTTTTTAGCTATGTAGGGTGGGCAGGTTTTTTATGCCCACGCGGTTGGCGCATATTCCACGTGGGCATGAAAAACCTGCCCACCCTACCAGTTTTTTTGTTCAGCCCCTGCTTTTCGTGGCGATGGCCTCTTCCTGCTCAGTGGTTTCGTTTGCCTCTGCCGTTGCGGCGCTCAGCGCCTGCACGGCCTCGTCGTTGACGAAGCTGACGATCATGGGATGGATTTTCAGCCAGGCCTCGCCGCTGACCAGGTCTTCTTCGCTGCGAAATTCGATCAGGCGCAGGCGGCGCAGATGAATGAACAGCTGCTTCCGCTCGGTCAGTTTTTCCGGCAGGCTGCGCGCCAGGATGTTTTTCATGGCGATGCTCAGGGCCTCGATGGATTCGCTGACGTAGCCCTTGTCGTCCACCTGACCTTCGCGCAGCGCCTTGTCGTATTGCAGGCGCAACACCAGCACCATGGCCACCTCCGATTGCGACAGCCGGTTACGCAGGCTGCCGGCGAAGACCGAGGTATCGGCGTCGTCCATGCCCGGTGTCCGGCTGCCCGGCGGGTAGAGGCGCAGGTATTCAAAGCGGCGGTCGTGAAACACCGTGATGTCCATGACGTGCAGGTAATCCTGCACCAGATCGGCGATGCGCAGATAGCGGTCGTAGAGCTGTTGTTCGGTCCGGCTTTCACCCCGGCACAATACGCCATAGTTGAGCAGGCGGATGATCAGCTCACGGAATTCGTCGAGGCCCAGGTTTTCCTTTTCGAGTCCTTGGCTCAGTACGTCAGTCAGCATGGTTTTTTTCCAGAGAGGGTTTTTGGGCGTGTTCCACCAGTTCGATGATGAAGTCATCGGTCATTTGATAATAATCGGTCTGTACCCGCTGGCCGGTGGGCTGCACACGGAAATGGAATTCGCTGGAACTGCGTCCGGCGGCGCCGGCTTCGATGGCATGGGCGGCCATCAACAGATCGCGGGCATTTTGCACCGGTAGTTGCTGGCTATGGATACGGTGGCCGTTTTTGAGCGCGGCAATAATAAACTGGCCCACCTGCCGGTTGTTGACCACGAAGGCCTTTTGCAGCGATTGCTGGATGAACAGCTCGCGGCGCGCGGCCTTGTCCATGGGGGCGTGCGCCTCGGCGGCGCTGTTCACCACCCGCCGTTGCCGCCCGGCATGCAGCCGCAATGCGCCGGGGTCGGTCACGCCAAGGTCGAGGGTGGCCATGGCATCGGCGACGGCATCCAGCGCCTGTGTTTGTTTTTCTTCCGTCAGTGCGCCCAGTTGCTGGCAGAGCTTGAGCAGGTCGCCCTGTGCGTCACCGAGGGTGTAACTGAGCTGGCGAATGATGATGTCGGCGCGGCGGGTGAAGCTGTGCAGGGCGTTGCGCAGTGCCGGCAGCATGATGTCGCTGGCGCTGTGAATGCGTGATTCGATGCTGTCGAGAATGTGGTAATACAGCGAGGCCTGTCTGTCCTGCAACAATTCCGGTGCCAGCTTGCGTAATTCAATTTCGGCACGGGTCTTGAATTTTTTCTGTTTGCGCTTGGCCTTGCGCAGCAGTGACTGGATTTCATCGCGGTATTTTTCCACGCTGTCCGCCGACAGGCGCACGGAGAGATCTGGCATGAAGCGCTTTTCCATGAAATCGAAAAACTCGTCGCTGGCCTGTTGGATGACTTGCCGGGCCTCCACTTCGCGCACCAGCAGGCGCTTGCGCTCATCCAGCTCGGCGATCACGTCGCTGAAATCACTGATGATGCGTTCCGAGTATTCATAGGCATCGAGCAGGTCGTATACCTCGCCGCGTTCAAGGAAGGATTGCAGGGCGTTGCGCGTGTTGCGGGTATTGCGATGGCGGGTGCGGAAGCCGCCGCCGGCGGTCTCCACCATGGGCTGGGTGAACAGCCGGCCGACACGGCTGAAGGCATAGCTGCTTTGCAGGGTGGCCTCGTCGGCGTGGCGTTCGATCCAGCCGTGCTCCAGCAGCAGGTTGAGAATCCAGTTGGCCTGTTCCCGCTCACCGCGCACCGGTGCGGAAAAATCCTCCTCTTCCTCGTCCAGCACCGGGGTGCGGGTGATGGCCTCCTGGAAGGACTCCAGTACCTGGTCGCGGGTAAAGGCACGTTTGTAGTCGGCCAGTGAGCCGTAGAGGCGGGCGTGCAGGATACGCAGGCATTCCACCACCTGCTCCCGGTACTTGCCGGCGAAAGGGCGGAAAAAATGTGTGCGATTGTCAGTGAAAAACATGGCGGCGATTTTGTCAGTAATCGCGGGACAATGCTATTGATCTGCTGCGGGGGAGGTTTGCATGGCGCCCCCGCGGGACGGCATCAATTCATCTATTCAGCATTTTCCGGTGAAGTATTCACTTGTTGGGGGGCAGATTATTGGCGTTCCTTGTGACAACAGACTGGCTCAAGAGGTGCTGGCCGGAACGAATAAAATAGTCACCTGAATACATATCTTCAGGGTGGATGCAGAGTGCAGAATATTGTTTTCACCCATCGGTTAGCGCAGTGTATCCTGTGGATAAGCGGGCATTTTTTGGACGTGCTGTGGAATCAAGAACTTGCCTGAGAGCACCTACTTTTGGTGTGCTATGCGCCGCCAGGAAGGTACGGATCTCAGGAGTAAGTCAATCCGGGGAAGGTCGCCGCACCGGTTCACACGCCCAGATCAACCCAGGCGGGGTGTGTTTCCGCCGCGGGCAACGTAATGATCTCACGCACCACGACGACCAGGGCGACTTCGATAAATATGGCCACATCGACGGCACCTCCCCGGAGGTGGTCGCGTACCGTGTTGATGGGTTCCACCATAGCGTCGTGAGCAGCGTGACCAGGAGGGTATGCCGGTGCAAGGGCAGCGGCAGGCATGGGCGGACGCCTCATTTTTTGCGTCCAAAGGCGTGCAGGGGTTGTTGCAGGCGGGTAAGGAAACCACGATGGCGCGATGTTCCCTGGTCCCTATGGCGATAGACCTGCACCTTGACCCAGTCCGTGAGCAGGGCGGAAGCAATGGAATATCCCCAGATGAGAGCGATCTCCGGCCAGGTGATGGGGGTAATGAGGCCGAAACCATAGGCCGCCAGCAGGGTCGCCGCCAGCTTGGTGATCACTGCTGACCAGATCATGATGGGGGCCGGCCAGGGTCGTTGCCAAAAGTGGCCCTTGGTGCGGGCGACGAACAGCACCAGGTGCCCGGCGACGGCCATTTTCAGAAAGACGTAGGTCTGGATCTGCGTCACGGCCAGGTGCAGCCAGTCCATGGCGATCAGCAGCATGCCGAAGCTGCCCACCACGCCGACGATGCCCATGGCGGTGGCCACGGTGATGACCTGCTGCATGTCCCAGCGTACCGGATTTTTCTCCAGGCCTGTGTGGTCGTAGGCGATGGTTATGATGGGGACGTCATTGAAGAAGGCGAGGAGGATGATCATGATCGCCGTGATGGGATAGAAGTCGAAGAAGATCATGGCCAGCACGACGAAGAACATAATGCGGATGGTCTCGCTGATGCGGTAAATGGCATACGCATTCATGCGCTCAAAGATGCGCCGGGCTTCTTCGATGGCATTGATGATGACTGACAGACCCGGCGCGGTGAGCACCAGGTCGGCGGCGGCACGTGCGGCGTCGGTGGCGCCGCTCACGGCGATACCGACGTCGGCCTGTTTCAGCGCCGGTGCGTCGTTGACGCCGTCGCCGGTCATGCCGGTGATGTGATTGTGTTTTTGCAGGATCTTGACGATGGCGAACTTGTGTTCGGGGAAGACCTCGGCAAAGCCGTCGGCCTTTTCCACCGCCTCGATGCTGGTCGTGTGATCCTGGTCCTTATCGTCCACAGACAGCGCGTCGGCACGCAGGATGTTGCTGCCTAATCCCAGTTTGGCGGCAATCTGTCCGGCTATGGAGAGGTTGTCGCCGGTTACCATTTTCATGCTGACGCCGTACTTGCGCGCCTGGGAGATGGTTTCCGCGGAGTCCTCGCGTGGCGGGTCGAACAGGGACAGGATGCCGAGGAAGCTCCAGCCAGCGGTGCCGCTGTCCCTGCGCGCCACGCCGAGAGCCCGGTAGCCCTGTACGGCAAAGGCATCGACGACCTGTTGTGCCCGTGTCAGCATGTCACCCGAAAGTCCGGCCATTTCCATGATCACCTGCGGCGCGCCCTTGACGACCTGGAAGGTACTGCCACTGGCATCTTGTAGGGTCGCTTCGGTGCGTTTGTGTACCGGGTCGAACGGGACGAAGGCCGTCTGGCGAAAGGCCGACAGCCGGCTCTTGTCCTGCACGCCCTCCAGCACGGCCTCGTCGATGGCATCCCTATCCTCTTCGCGAGAGGCCAGCGCTGCGGTCAGCAACACCGCTTGCTCATCTGCGGCGTGAAAGGTCTCGATTTCACCCAGGGTCAGGCGGTTTTGCGTCAATGTGCCGGTCTTGTCCGAGCACAGGACATCCATGCTGGCCATTTCCTCGATGGACTCCAGGCGGGTGACGATAGCCTTGCGTTTTGACAGGGTCATTGCACCTGCCGCCATGGTCATGGAAAGTACCGCCGGCATGGCAACGGGAATGGAGGCAACGGTGAGAATGAGGGCGAACTGCACCAGCTCCAGCCAGTCCGTGCCCCGGTGCAGCTCGACGATGATCAGCATTGCAACCAGGGCGAGGCTGACGTAGATAAGGTAGTCGCCGATGGTGAGCACGGCCTTCTGGAAGTGAGAGACGGTCTGCGCCTGTTGCACCAGGCTGGCGGTCTTGCCGAAGCGGGTGGCGGCGCCAGTGGCGGTGACCTCGGCCACCACTTCGCCCTGTTTGACCACGGTGCCGGAGAAGGCGTCATCGCCGATCCGCTTGGTGACCGGCAGGGATTCACCGGTAAGTGCCGACTGATCGACGCTGAGATAGTCACCTTCCACCAGTTTGACGTCGGCCGGAATCACGTCGCCCAGACGGATGCGCACGATGTCGCCCGGTACCAGTTGCGGGGCATCGATCTCCTGCCATTGACCGTCACGCCGTACCCGGGCTCGCAAGGCCAATTGCTTCATCAGTGCCGCTACGGCGTTGCCGGCTGTGTATTCCTGCCAGAAGCCGATCGCTGCATTGAAAACCAGGAGGGCGAAAATGATCCAGAAGTCGGCCCAGTGACGCACCAATGCGGAGAGTACGGCCGCTACCTCTATCATCCATGGGATGGGCCCCCAAAAGTAACCGAGAAGGCGTCGCAGGACAGAAATCTGTTTTTCTTGCAGGGCATTGGATCCGTATTGCGCCCAGCGACGGGCGGCCTCCTCGCTGCTGAGGCCCTGCCCGGGAACGGTGGCATCGCCAGTTTCAGTGGAATCGATCATGTTCGTGTCCCTCGTCGAGGATACCATTCAGTGTTAGGGGGCAGTGTCAGGGCGTTCTGTCTTGCCCATGTGACAGCAGCTGTTCAAACTTTTTGCCCAGCTTTTCCTGCAAATATTCCTCCTTACTTTTTAACAGGGTCAATTCTCGCAGGACAAAGCCACGTTGGGTCACGCCACGGTAAATCAGTTCTATCAACAGGCTGCCACCCAAGACGATAAAAGTGCCATAGAAGCTGCTACGGTTGGTGTGCCACTGATAAACCAGCAGCAGTAAAAATACCGAGGCGACGACAATAAAACCCGAGGCTATAATCAGGGGGTTGCCTCTGTACCGGTCTTTCAATTTCCAGTGGGCGTAGAGTACAAACAGGTAGATGACCATAAAGACGCCGCTGGTAATCGAGGCGATGCCATTCAGGTTGAACATGAGTGCAAAGACAATACCCAGGGCAGCGGTAAAGTAGAGGCCTTCGCTGGAGCCAAACCACAGTTTTCGATTGAATTTGCGTGGTAGCTCGCCATCCTTTGCCAGGGCATAGGCCACGTTGGCGCCGCCGAACAGGGTGGCATTGAGGGCCGAGGCGATGGAGAACAGTGCGCCGAGTGAAACCAGCAGGAATCCGGTCTGACCCAGGAACGGTTCGGCGGCAACGGCCAGGGCATTGTCCTCTGCCTTTATCAATGCGGGCGGGCTCAGGTTTCCCACGGCCACCAGCGACACCAGGATATAAACGATGCTGACGATCAGTATGCTCAGATAGATGGCGCGGGGAACATTTTTTTCTGGATTTTGCATGTGCTCGGAGGCATTGGTGACCAGGCCAAAACCCATGTAGGAAAGGAAAAATATGGCCACGGCATTGATGCTGCCTGTTATTGCCGAGGGCGTAAAGGAGGGTGTTACCAGGTAGGGTTTGATGCTCCATATGCCCAGCACGACAAACAGACCCAGGATGGAAAGTTTGATGATGACAATGATCAGTTCGGCCTTGCCCACCGCGGAAGAACCCAGGATGCCAAGGGCTAGAAAGGCAAGTACGACCCCGGCCTCGCTGAGGCCATTGCTCAGATGAATGAATCGTATTTTTTCTGGGTATTCCGTAGGCGGCCTGTTTCAGTGTGACACCTGCGGCATCAAGCAGGGTCAGCATTGTTGCCTGATCGCCTCTGCTTTGTGCTGCGCGGGACTGCATCACAAACTCCAGGCTGGAAGACAGATCCTCAGCAATGATCAGCAGAATGTTTGTGCTAGGGCAATCGTTGCCAGGGGACGGTTGAGTGGCGTTTTCCCTTGCCACGGATGCCATGGGAATGCATAACAGCAAACTGAACAGGATAAAGGGATGGAGTACTCTTGCGTGAACCGTTGTTTGGAGAGATGGTGGCATTATTTTTTCCTCATGTTAGGGGGCGTTCTCAATTAACAAGACCGTACTGCCGTCCCTGCAAAGAGTCAGGCTCCTCACTGCCGACGATCCTATTCCCAGTCTCCCTGCGCGTCTGCTACTTGAGTGACACATCGAGAGTGATGTGGGCGATTCGGCAATGTACGTGGTATAAACCAGCGAATCGGTATACCTTCCAGTCATGAACCTGATATAAATGTACGATTCTTCTCCTCCGGTGACGGTGCCTGTGAAACCCATGGAAAAGATCAGTGTCGAATATCCTCCGTGGCGTGGCGGCGCTGGGCTACACCGTGCAATTGCCGGTGGAGGAAAAAATTTCTCTCCACGGAGAACGAACTGAAAGACCAGATCGCCATTCTGTTGGGTGGCCGGGTCGCCGAGGAAATTATTTTTGGCGATATTGTCAGTGGCGCCTCCAAGGATCTGGAGCGAGCCTTGGAGATCGTCCGCAACATGGTGACCGGCCTGGGCATGAGTAATGAAACCGGGGCTGCCCGGGCGTTGCAGTTTCTGGGGCAGAGCACGGAAGAGCGAAACTACAGCGAGGAGACCGCACAACTGATCGATGTTGAGGTCAGCACACGGGTCGAGGAGGGACGCCAGCGGGCGATGGAGATCCTCAATCAACAACGCGCTATCCCGGAGGATTTGGCCCATGCCCTGGAGGAGAAAGAGATGCTTGATGGTGAGGAAGTGGAAGCAATTATCCGCCGCAGAGAAGAAACGGCACATCAACGGCAGGAGAACTGAAAGATGAATCCCGCGTCGGCGTTTTTCGAAGAGAGTGCCCGCTGCCTGAAACAGTCATCGCTTTTCTCCGGACTGGTGGCATCCGCCATTGAAGACATCGTCACGCGTTGCCGGCGGGAAACCTGGAAACGCCGCCGCCAGCTACCTATGGAAGAAACCTGGCAGCGCTTTCATATTCTGCTCTCCGGGCGGGTGCGTCTCAGCCGCAGTAATCCCGAAAGCGGCCGCATGATCACCCTGTTCCTGCTTGGCCCCGGCGAGCCGTTTTGCATTTTCAGTCTGCTGGATGGTAAAGCGCACGAGGTGATGTTGGAAACCCTGGATGACGTCACCCTGCTGAGCCTGCCCATGAGTGAAGCCCGCCTCTGGCTCGATGAACACCCGGAATTCAATCGCAAATTGCTGCCTTATCTGGGGGAGCAGATGTGCAGCCTGGCCGGGCTGGCCTCGGATCTGGCGCTGCACGATACGGAGACGCGTCTGGCGCGGCTGATCCTGCGTCACGTGGACGCGAATACGACAGACCAGCACGCCACGCCGCGCCTGATCAACGACCTTTCACATGAATTTCTTGCCGAGATGATCGGCAGCGTGCGGGTGGTGGTCAACCGCCAACTGCAGCACTGGAAACAGGAGGGTATCGTCGATGCCCACCGCGGCCATCTGGAGGTCGAGGCCCTGCAGGAACTGGCGCGGCGGGCCGAAGAGCAGCCTCACAAGGCTTTGGCGTGACCTTGGCCTGCTCGCATCCCCGGGATGTCGTCGATGTCAAAGCCCTGCTGCACCTGTCGCCGCTGTTTGCCGGGCTGGACGATACCGTGCTCGACGAGATGCTGAGCCATTTTCGCCGCGAGACCTGGAACAGGGCCGATCGGTAACGGGCCGGGAGAGCGCTCAGCGCTTTCACATCATCCTTTCCGGGCGGCTGAAAATGGCGCAGATCAATCCCGATACCGGCAGGGTGGTGACCCTGTTTCTGCTCCAGCCAGGCGATGGCTTCGATGTCATCAGCCTGCTGGATGGACAGCCGGATCCGCTCATCTTCGAGGCGCGGGATGACCTGTTGATGCTCTCCACGCCGATGCAGGAGGCTCGCCGCTGGATCGAGGAACACCCGGCCTTCAATCGCAGCTTTCTGCCCTATCTGGGGCAGCAGATGCGCACCCTGGCCAATCTTGCCGGTGATCTGGCGTTGCATGATACGGAAACACGTCTGGCGCGGCTGATTCTTCGTCACGTCCACCACGAACAGCCGGATCAGCCCCTGCGCCTGATCCACAACCTCTCCCATGAATCCCTGGCCGAGATGATCGGCAGTGTGCGGGTGGTGGTCAATCGCCAGCTGCAACACTGGCAGCGCGATGGCGTCGTGGTGACCCGTCGTGGGGAGCTGATCATCAAGGAGCTGGGAACACTGTTGAAAAAGGCCATGCACTTCCCCAAGCATACCTCCCGCTCGTAAGCTGTTTTCTCCCCGCGCTGTGTAACCCTGGTAGCAGAAAAATTTCTGCCTTCCGGGTGACAATCGGTCATCGCTATGCTACCGGGCGTTGATGGTTGGCGCAGACGGGGAGCCGTAGAATGGTCGAAGAGAACAGTTGTGTTGCAGTCTATGACAACCACCGCCAGGCGGAAGAGGCCGTGCGGTGTTTGTTGGCAAAGGGTTTTGAGACTGGAAAACTGTCCATCGCCGGCAAGGGTTATCAGCGCGAAGCACATCCCATTGGTTTTTACAATACCGGCGACCGCATGAAATTCTGGGGGGCGCAAGGCGCCTTCTGGGGTGATCTGTGGGGATTGTTACTGGGGGCGGCCTTTTTCTGGGTGTCCGGTTTGGGCACCGTGGTCATCGCCGGCCCACTGGTGAGCGCCCTGATCACAGCGCTGGAGGGTGCGGCAGTGGTGGGTGGGTTCAGCGCCCTGGGCGCAGCGCTCTACAGTATCGGCATTCCCCGCGACAGCATCGTCCGTTACGAAACCGCGATCAGATCGGATCACTATCTGCTCATCGTGCACGGCGACCAGCGTGAGGTGGCGCAGGCCCATGAGGTGTTGGCGGGTGGCGATGCCCGCGATGTGACGATCCACCTCAGCTGATGAGTGCCCTTTGGTGGCTTTCTCATCTCGCGAGGATTTCTCCGCAGCGCGCTGTTGCTCGGCCATATCATCCGCCGGCCTCCACCCTGGCGCGGATACTTTTTATCGTCATGGCGCCCTACCGGTGCCGTTCCATCTGGTTTTTGGTGGCCGCAAGGTAAAACTCCTCGCCCGGCGCAAGGCGAATCTTTGCCGCGAGGCGGGCCGTGCGCCGGACAAAAATTTATCTCCACGGGAACGACGAAGTCGATGTGCTGGTTACCAGCCGGATAGACGTTGAACAGGTCAGCGACTGGCTGGAAAAATTGATGCAGAGAGGCGAGGAGGGCATGGATAGTGTGAGTGCAGGCGGGGATCCGAGGGAAGGTTTGGCAAGATTGCCGGCGCCACAGTTGTAAGGCAAAAAGATAACATGATAAGGAACTTTTCCGATTTTCACGAAAGTAACCTAAGTAGCAGATGGGCAGGGATAAAGGGGCATAGAATCGCCCGCACCGGGAGAGACATTTTTCCTTTTTATAAACAGCAAGGAGATCATCATGTCCGTTACGACTGTTCCATTTAAAACTGTTCCACAGCGAGCATCCGATGTTTTTGCTCGAGGATTTTCGAGGTTGGGATCTGCATGCGGCGTGGGATGACGTTGCTTTTGGTGTGAAGCACTATCATGATCTGGAACGCGTCGCCTTGATAGGAAAGCCATCATGGGCCGCGTGGATGGCGAAGTTGAGCAGGCCCTTTACTGCGGCGGAAGTCAAACATTTCCCCGTCGATGAAGTTGATGTAGCCTGGGATTGGTTGCTTGACAAAAAATCTCAGTCTGCCTGCTGCCGTTAGGAGACAATGCGATGCAGATGAACCATTACCTCCCGCGCGCCCTGCCTGATCCGATAAAAGGTCTGGCAACGCTGGCACTGGATCTGCGTTGGAGTTGGAACCATGGTGCGGACGCCCTGTGGCATCAGGTGGATCCCAAACTATGGGAGGCGACGGCCAATCCCTGGCTGATTCTGGAGACAGTCTCTGATCGGCGTCTGCGGGCGTTGGCCACGGATGAAGTGTTTCTCGATATGCTGCAACAGCAGCTTGATGCGCGCGAGGCCCACTTCGGCGAAAAATCCTGGTTCTCGGAAACCATCGGTGGCGTTATTGAAGGTTATGTCGCTTACTTCAGCATGGAGTTTGGCATTTGTGAATCGCTGCCCATCTACTCCGGCGGGTTGGGCGTGTTGGCGGGGGACTATCTCAAAACCGCCTGCGATCTGGACGTACCACTGATCGGTGTCGGCCTGCTCTACCAGCAGGGCTATTTTCGCCAGGCGCTCAGCGCCGAAGGCGAACAGATTGAATTCTATCCCTATAACGACCCGACCATGTTGCCGGTGGTGCCGTTGCGTGACGATCAGGGCGAGTGGGTGCGCATCAGCATCGAGCTGCCCGGCCGCTCCCTGCATCTGCGTAGCTGGCGCGCGCAGGCCGGGCGCCGCTCGTTGTTGCTGCTCGACAGTAATGATCCGCTCAATGATCCTGGTGACCGGGGTATTACCAGTGAACTCTACGGCGGCGGCAAAGAAAAGCGCCTGCAGCAAGAGATGGTGCTGGGTATCGGTGGCTGGCGGCTGTTGGAAACACTGGGCATTCACTGTCCTGTCTGTCATCTCAACGAAGGACATGCGGCATTCGCCATTCTCGAACGGGTGCGTTACCACATGCGGCGTGTGGACTGCACTTTTGCCGAAGCGCTGCGGGCCACCCGTGCGGGCAACCTGTTCACGACCCACACCCCGGTGGAGGCGGGTTTCGACCGTTTCCCAGCACAATTGGTCCGGCAGTATTTCCAGCCCATGGCCACTGAGCTGGGTATTGAAATAAACAGCCTGTTGGCATTGGGGAGAACTCCTGCCAATGATGACAATGAGCCATTTAATATGGCCTATCTGGCCTTGCACGGCGTAGGCGCGAGTAATGCCGTGAGCCGTCTGCACGGCGCGGTCAGCCGCAGTATCTTTTCCCCGTTATTTCCTCGCTGGCCGCAGGCCGAGGTGCCGGTAGGCTACGTCACCAACGGTGTTCACGTGCCGAGCTGGGACTCCCCCGAGTCGGATTCTCTGTGGACCGAGGCCTGTGGAAAGCATCGTTGGCGCGGCACCTTGGAAACCGTGGAAGCGGATCTGCGTCAGCTATCGGATGCCGTGCTATGGCGCTTTCGCTCCCATGGCCGCCAGCGGCTGGTGGCCTGCCTGCGCCAGCGCCTGGTGCATCAATATCGTGGCCGAGGGTCAGAGGTATCTCGCAGCCGGGAATATGCCAATGCCCTTGAGCCCGATGCCTTGACGCTGGGGTTTGCCCGCCGTTTTGCCGAATACAAGCGCCCCAATCTGCTGCTCCATGACCCGCAGCGCTTAGTGCGCCTGCTCACCAATCGTGACCGTCCGGTGCAGTTGGTTATTGCCGGCAAGGCCCACCCCAAAGACAACATCGGCAAGCAGATGCTGCGTCAATGGCAAGCGTTTTTGCAACAGAGCGACCTCTGGCAGCAGGTGGTGTTTGTCGAGGACTACGATCTGCACGTGGCGGCCCAACTGATTCAGGGCGTCGATGTGTGGATCAATACCCCACGCCGTCCCTGGGAAGCCAGCGGCACCAGCGGTATGAAAGTACTGGCCAATGGCGGGCTCAATCTGTCGGAACTGGATGGTTGGTGGGCCGAGGCGTATGCGCCGGAATTGGGATGGGCGCTGGGCGATGGCTGCGAGCATGCCGACATCACGGCCTGGGATCTCGCCGAGACGGAGCAGCTTTACCGGTTGCTGGAAGAAGAAGTGGTGCCCTGTTTCTATCAGCGCGATAAGGACGGCATTCCACAGGCCTGGGTCAGTCGCATACGTGAGAGCATGGCCCGCCTCACCACGCAGTTTTCCAGTAACCGGATGTTGCGCGAATACACCGAGAACTATTACGTGCCGTTGGCCAAAGCCTGGCAGCGGCGCAGTGGTGAACCGGTTGTGGCCACTGAACTGGAGGATTGGCACAAGCGTCTGCAACAGCACTGGTCGCGCATCCACTTCGGCAATGTGATGATACAGAAAGATCACGATAAGAGGTGGGTCGAGGTGCAGGTCTATCTCGATGACATTCCACCACAGTCCGTCAGTGTCGAGTTATACGCCGAGGGTGTCGACGGTGGTGAGCCGGTACGCCAGGTGCTGGAGCGCGGCGCGGCATTGGCGGGCATGGCCAATGCCTGGCTGTATTCCGGTAGCGTCAACGCCGACCGCCCACAGTCTGACTTTACTCCCCGCATCATTCCGGCGCATCCACTGGCGAGCGTGCCGCTGGAGGCTAACATGATTCTCTGGTATCGCTAGTGTGGTGTAACGTATAAAGTGTACCTATCAGCGTGGTGGGAAGCCGTTAGCTGCAAGGCGCGTCTCGCCGGGAATGGCGTGCCCTTTTCAAGAGACGCAACGCCGCAGATGACGGCTTCCCGCCGCGCCCGGAGGGAGGC
>DRKN01000086.1 GCA_011051755.1 Gammaproteobacteria bacterium | reverse complement strand
TACTCGGCCTGTTTCCTCGGGGAGCTTATTATGGGGTTTGACGTGGTCTTGTGTAAACGCTAGAATTCGCGGTCTTTTGTGGCAGTCGCCCTGTGTGGGCAGTAGCTGGAGACGCTCTAAATGTACGCGGTAATCAAAACCGGTGGCAAGCAATATAAGGTTTCCGAGGGTCAGACCCTCAAAGTCGAGAAGATTGCAGCCGAAGAAGGCGCAACAATCGAGATCGATCAGGTGTTGATGGTCGCCGATGGTGAGGATATCACGGTCGGTGCGCCGATGGTCGAGGGCGGCAGGGTCACCGCGACCATCAAGTCGCACGGTCGTGGCAAGAAGATCGAAATCATCAAGTTCCATCGCCGCAAGCATCATCGCAAGCAGATGGGGCATCGTCAGTCATACACCGAATTACAGATCACTGGCATATCCGCCGGTTAATCGCGGGTTGATAAATACATCCCTATTGTTTCCACCTCTACGGGGTCGCTGCGCGGCCTCAATCCGCTTCCGGCGGATTGTTCAAGGAGTATTAATCATGGCACATAAAAAGGCTGCCGGCAGTACGCGTAATGGTCGCGATTCAGAATCCAAACGCCTTGGCGTTAAGCGTTACGGGGGCGAGCAGGTTCGTTCCGGTAATATTCTGGTGCGCCAGCGTGGCACCAAGTTTCACCCCGGCAAGAATGTGGGGCGTGGTCGCGACGATACCCTGTTTGCGACTGCCGACGGTGCGGTGATCTTTGAGATCAAGGGCCCGAAGAAACGTCAGTTCATCAGCGTGGTGTCTGCCGAAGCCTAAACGCTTGTAGTCGCACGGTTGACGAAAAGCCCCGCTCGACGGGGCTTTTTCGTATGTGGTCAAATACCTGTCCGTGGATTGCATGGGCGTCCGGACACGGTTTTATAGGGTAGGAACGGCTTCAGCCGCGACAGAGGGTTCGCAGTTGAAACCGCTCCAAATTTCGCTTTTTCTCCCTGGAGGAGAGAGGCAGGCAGCAGGGGCAGGGTGATGAAATTCGTCGATGAGGCGACAATCCGTGTGGCGGCCGGTGATGGCGGTAATGGCTGCGTTGGCTTTCGGCGCGAAAAATACATCCCCAAGGGTGGGCCGGACGGCGGTGATGGCGGTGACGGTGGCAGCGTCTACCTGCTTGCCGATAGCGGTCTGAACACGCTGGCGGACTTTCGTTTTCAGCGTGATTACCGCGCCCAGCGCGGACAAAACGGCATGGGCAGTGATTGCACCGGCAGGAAGGGTGAGGACAGGGTTGTCACAGTGCCTATTGGTACCGTGGTGCGTGATGCCGATACCGGCGAGCTGATCGGTGATCTGGTCGACGACGGTCAGTTGTTGCTGGTTGCCAAGGGCGGTGTGCATGGTCTCGGTAATGCCCGGTTCAAGAGCAGCACCAACCGCGCGCCACGACAGAATACGCCGGGTACGCCGGGCGAGGTACGCCAATTGGCGCTGGAAATGACGCTGCTGGCCGACGTCGGCCTGCTCGGTCTGCCCAATGCCGGCAAGTCGACACTGATCAGCGTGGTGTCGGCGGCGCGGCCGAAGGTGGCCGACTACCCCTTTACCACCCTGTATCCGAACCTCGGTGTGGTCAGCCCCGAGCCGCACCGCAGCTTTGTCATCGCGGATATTCCCGGTGTCATCGAGGGCGCCGCCGAGGGTGCCGGGCTGGGCATTCAGTTCCTCAAGCACCTGTCGCGCACCCGTCTGTTGTTGCACTTGGTGGATGTGGCGCCCATGGACGAACACGATCCGGTCGATGACGTGCGCACCATCGCGCAGGAGCTGGCCAAGTTCAGTGGGGAACTGGCCGGCCGTCCGCGCTGGCTGGTGTTGAACAAGATCGACGTACTACCCGAAGATGAGCGCGCGGCTCGGTGCGATGCCATCGTCGAGGCTTTGGACTGGCAGGATCCGGTGTATCGTATTTCCGCCGTCCAGCGCGAGGGTACGCAGAGTTTGATGTTTGATATTCTTAATTATCTGGAAGAGTACGCTCGTACTCTGGAAGAAGAGGGGCGTTAAGGGCGTGCCCTTAAGTCGTATTGCCTGTTTGTTGTTGGGGTTCGCAAGCTCACCAGCAACCGACAAAACAATCACAACGTTATTATTAACCTGGCACTGGGAGTCAGACGCTAAACATGCATCAGCGCGCAGACCTTGAGCAATCCAAACGCTGGGTGGTGAAGATTGGCAGTGCCCTGCTCACCGCCGACGGGCTGGGCCTGGATCGTGCCGCCATCCGTGGCTGGGTGATGCAGATGGTCGCCCTGCGCACGCGCGGTATCGAGCTGGTGCTGGTTTCCAGCGGCGCGGTGGCCGAGGGCATGATGCGTCTCGGCTGGACGTCGCGCCCCCATGCTCTGCACGAACTACAGGCCGCTGCTGCGGTCGGTCAGATGGGGCTGGTGCAGGCCTATGAATCCAACTTTCAGCGACACGACATCCACACGGCGCAGGTGCTGCTGACCCACGACGATCTTTCTAATCGTCAGCGCTATCTGAATGCGCGTAATACGCTGCGCGCGCTGCTCGAATTCGCTGTGCTGCCGGTGGTGAATGAAAACGATACCGTGGTGACCGACGAAATCCGTTTCGGTGACAATGACACGCTGGCGGCGTTGGTGGCCAATCTGGTGGAGGCCGATGCGCTGATCATCCTTACGGATCAGGCGGGCCTGTTCGATAAAGACCCGCGTAAATATGCTGACGCGCAATTGCTGCACGAAGCGCGGGCGGTCGATGCATCACTCGATGCAATGGTGGGCGGTTCGGCCGGTGGGCTGGGGCGCGGCGGCATGTTGACCAAGCTGCGTGCGGCACGGCTGGCGGCACGTTCCGGGGCGGGCACCGTGATCGCCTTTGGTCATGAACCGCAGGTGCTGGAGCGTATTGCCGCGGCTGAACGGGTTGGCACGTTACTGCTGCCGGAACAGGAGACACAGGTGGCACGCAAGCAATGGCTGGCCGGGCATCTGCAATTGCGCGGCAGTCTGTGTCTGGATGCAGGGGCCGTGAAGGTGTTGCGCGACGCCGGCCGCAGTCTGTTGCCGGTGGGCGTGGTGGCGGTGGAGGGCGATTTTGCGCGTGGTGAGGCGGTGGCCTGTGTCGATGAGGCGGGGCGTGAGGTCGCCCGTGGCCTGGTGAATTACAGTGCCGCTGACGCGCGACGGATCATCGGGCACTCCAGTCACGAGTTGGAGTCGATTCTGGGCTGTGTCGGCGAAGCGGAGCTGATCCACCGCGACAATCTCGTGTTGGTGTAAGCCTGGCGGAGGGCGGAGATAAAGCCTGGGTGGATTCTCCGTGTTTCTGTGGAGGGACTGGACGAGGGGCATCGTGCGCATGGCGCACGCTACGTTTTCTGTGAGGGCCAATCCATGCCGCATTGAATAGTCGAGACTGGCAGACACAAAAAAGCCGCTCATGGAGCGGCTTTTTGCGTATCTCGAGGCGCTTCTTACATCGCGCGGATGCGGCTATTCAGGCGGCTCTTGTGACGGGCGCTCTTGTTGGCGCTGATCTGCCCCTTGCCAGCGGTGCGGTCGATGAGGGGTACGGCGGCCTTGTACAGGGTCTCCGCCTCTTCCTTGTTGCCTGCCTCAATGGCGTAGACGACTTTCTTCACCGCAGTGCGGAAGGCAGAGCGGGCGCTGGTGTTGCGCTGACGGTGGGTTTCCGCCTGGCGGGCGCGTTTTTTGGCTTGTGCAGAATTGGCCAAGGTCTTGACTCCGTATGTGCAGTAAGTAGATGTTATCCGGTTCACCGGGCGTCGCCCGAAGAGGGCGCACACTATGCGTGTTTTGGCGCTGATTGTCAATTATTTGCCCGGCGGGCCTCGGTCGGGGGTTTATTTTCATCGGCAAGGGGGGGCGGTGATAATTTGGGGGAATACAGTGCTGCGGTTAAGATGCCTTGCCATGAATGGATACCCTGCCATAAACATCGATACCTCTGCTGCATGAGCCTGCTGCGATCCACTGCCGTGGTCAGCGCCATGACGACCCTCTCGCGTATCCTCGGCCTGGTGCGCGATATGGTGTTTGCACGCATGTTCGGCGCCGAGGCGGGCACCGATGCCTTTTTTATCGCCTTCAAGATTCCCAATTTTCTGCGTCGCTTGTTTGCCGAAGGGGCCTTTTCGCTAGCTTTCGTGCCCGTACTCACCGAGTATAAGGCCCGGCGTGGGCGGGACGAGGTCAGTGAACTGATCCGCTACACCGCCGGCACTCTGACCGGGGTGCTGTTTGTGATTACGGTACTGGCGGTATTGGCGGCGCCGCTACTGACCATGCTGTTTGCGCCGGGCTTCATCGATGAGCCGGAGCGCTTCACGCTCACGGCTGACATGCTGCGCATCACCTTTCCGTATCTGTTGTTTATTTCGTTGACCGCCTTAATGGGCAGCGTGCTCAATTGCTACGGTCGTTTTGCCGTGCCGGCCTTCACGCCGGTGCTGCTCAATGTGGTGCTGATCTCGGTGGCGTTGTGGGTGGCGCCGCTGTTTGAACGCCCGGTGGTGGCGTTGGCCTGGGGTGTTTTTGTCGCCGGCATAGCGCAGTTGTTGTTTCAGTTGCCTTTCGTGCTGCGCCTGGGCCTGCTGCGTTGGCCGCGCTGGGGCTGGCGGGAGTCGGGTGTGCGGCGCATCGGTAAGTTGATGCTACCGGCCATCTTCGGTTCCTCGGTGGCGCAGGTGAACCTGCTCTTCGATACCATTATTGCCTCCTTCCTGGTTGCCGGCAGCGTGTCATGGCTGTATTACTCGGATCGGCTGATAGAGTTTCCGCTCGGCGTGCTGGGTATCGCGCTGGCCACGGTGATCCTGCCCAGCCTGTCGCAGAAGCATGCCGATGCCGACCCTGCCGCCTTTTCCCGCATGCTGGATTGGGCCTTGCGCTGGGTGCTGCTGATCGGCGCCCCGGCCATGCTGGGGCTGGCCCTGCTCGCCGGGCCGCTGCTGATCACCCTGTTCAACTACGGCGAGTTCGATACTCAGGATGTGATCCT
This sequence comes from Gammaproteobacteria bacterium, assembly GCA_011051755.1. Classification (GTDB taxonomy): domain Bacteria; phylum Pseudomonadota; class Gammaproteobacteria; order SZUA-152; family SZUA-152; genus DRQN01. The sequence goes on along the minus strand of DRKN01000086.1, from coordinate 7,517 downwards.
GTCGCGCATGAGCCTGGTGGCCTACAGCGTGGGCCTGCTGGCCTTTATTTCGATCAAGGTGCTTGCCCCCGGCTATTATGCCCGGCAGGATACGCGTACTCCGGTGCGCATCGGCATCATTGCCATGCTGGCCAATATGGGCCTGAACCTGCTGTTCGTCATGCCCATGGTGTGGCTGGATATGGCCGGGCCCCACAGCGGATTGGCACTGGCGACCTCCTGTTCGGCATTTCTCAATGCAGGGTTGCTCTATCGTGGTCTGCGCCGGGATGGCGTGTTGCAGCCCGCGCCGGGCTGGGTGCGACTGTTTTTGCAGGTGACGATGGCCGGTGCGGCAATGGTCGGGCTGTTGTTGTGGGGGGCGGGCGGGTTGGATGTCTGGCAGGCGCGTGATGCGACCGCGCGTGTTGGCTGGCTACTGTTTTGGGTGGTGGCGGGGGGGGGACTTTTTTTTCTGGTTCTGCTGCTTACCGGGGTGCGGCCCCGGCAGTTTTTTCGTGTCTCACAGGGTGGCGGCAGGCACTGATTGCCACAGAGGCACGGAGAACACAGAGAAAAGATTTTTGAAATTAAGGGCGCCTCCAATAACTTTTGTGGCCTCTGCGCAAGCAGTTATTAGACGCGTCCTTAATGGAATGTACGTTGCCTGAACCCTCGGATTCAGGCGTTGGATAAAGGCACGGGTTAATGCGGTAAAATCCCGTTCCTTTCGTCATTGAGTCATTTCAGGGCTGCCATGCGCGCAGGATGGATAGCTCGGGTTCCGCATTGAACTTTGTGTCGCTGTGGTGAACTGAACAGTTTCTACTGATTTTGATAAACAGGAGATTTAACGTGAAAAACGCTTTGTTGTTGACCGTTGGCGCCGCCAGCCTGCTGGCCGGTTGCACCAAAAATAATGATTTTACCCCGGCCGTGGGCATGAATGGTGAGGCTATTTTTCAAGCCGCCTGTATCGAGTGTCATCAGCCGGACGATGGTGGTTATTATTTTACCTTGGCAAAGACCACGGATATCGGCAAAAAGGTCAGCGGAGGTGGCACGATGATGCCCGCCTTCCCCAATATTCAGGGTGAGGCGTTGCGTTCGCTGGCAGAATATGTGACGGCGCACAGCCGCCAGGCCGAGTAGGCGGCAGCCACGGAAAGCCGGTTCCATGCAGATCATCCGCGGCAGCTACAATCTGCGCTCCCGGCATCGGGGCTGCGTGGCTACCATCGGCAACTTCGATGGCGTGCACCTCGGCCATCAGGCGGTGCTGGGGCAGTTGGCGGAAAAGGCCGACGTGCTGGGTTTGCCGCTGGTGGTGGTGGTTTTTGAACCGCAACCGGAGGAGTATTTCTGCCCCGATGCCGCCCCACCGCGCCTCACGCGCCTGCGCGAAAAGGTGCAGGCCCTGCGGCGCTATGCCGTGGATCGGCTGCTGGTATTGCGTTTCGATGCCCGCTTTGCCGCGCAGGCGCCACAGGCATTTATCGACCGGGTGCTGGTGGGCGGTCTCGGTGTGCGTTATCTGGTCATCGGTGACGATTTCCGTTTTGGTAAACAGCGTGCCGGTGATTTTTCGCTGCTGCGCGAGGCCGGCCGCGAACATGGCTTCGAAGTGGTGAACATGCACACCTTCAGCATCGACAGCGAGCGGGTCAGCAGCACCCGGGTGCGTATGGCGCTGGGCGCGGGTGATCTGCATGCGGCGGAAAAACTGCTCGGCCGGCCCTATCGCATGAGCGGCCGCGTCGCTCATGGCGATAAGCTGGGGCGCACCCTCGGCTTTCCCACCGCCAACATTCACCTGCATCGCAAGGCGACACCTTTGCGCGGGGTGTTTGTCGTGGAGCTGTACGGTATTCGCGGTGAACCCCTGCCCGGGGTGGCGAATTTGGGCGCCCGGCCGACGGCGTGCGGGCTGCGTACCCTGTTGGAGGTGCATCTGTTCGATTTCGCGGACGACATTTATGGCGCACATGTGCATGTGGAATTTTTGCACAAGCTGCGTGACGAACGCCGTTTCGATTCCCTGGCTGCTTTGAAACAGCAAATACAATGCGATGCGGCGCAGGCGCGTGTTTTTTTGTGCGTCGATTGACGCCGAATCGGGACACGGAGCCGTGCAAGTCTGTAAAATGACCGGTTTTCGCGCCCATCGCGCAGACCCACCGGGCGTAGTTTGCCCCATTGAGAGAGACCTGTGACCGATTACAAAGCCACCCTGAACCTGCCCCGGACTGATTTTCCCATGCGCGGCAATCTGGCCAAGCGTGAGCCGGAGATGCTCAAGCACTGGCAGGCGATGAACCTTTACGACCGCCTGCGGATGCAGGGTGAGGGACGCAAAAAATTCATCCTCCACGACGGCCCGCCCTACGCCAATGGTGATATTCACATCGGCCACGCGGTCAACAAGGTGCTCAAGGACATCATCGTCAAGGCCAAGACCCTGAGTGGTTTCGATACGCCCTATGTGCCTGGTTGGGACTGTCATGGCCTGCCCATCGAGCTAAATGTGGAGAAAAAGGTCGGCAAGGCGGGCGTGAAAGTGGACGCCAGCACTTTTCGTCAGGCCTGTCGTGACTATGCGCAAAAACAGGTCGATGGCCAGCGCGAGGATTTCAAGCGTCTCGGTGTGTTCGGTGACTGGGACAATCCTTATCTGACGATGGATTTTCAGTACGAGGCGGACATCATCCGTACCCTCGGTCGCATCATCGATGCAGGTCATCTGCACAAGGGCGCCAAGCCTGTGCACTGGTGCACCGACTGCGGCTCGGCGCTGGCCGAGGCCGAGGTGGAATACGAGGACAAGACCTCCACCGCCATCGATGTGCGTTTTCCGGTGCTGGACGAAGCGGCCCTGTGGACGCGTTGCCATCATGTCGAAGGGCGGGAACACAAGGGCAAGGGCTCCATCTCGGTAGTGATCTGGACCACCACGCCGTGGACCCTGCCCGCCAACCAGGCGGTGGCGGTGCATCCCGAGCTGGATTACGCCGTGGTGCAGAGCGAGGGCGAGCATGGCCCGGAGCGGCTGATTCTCGCCGAGGCGCTGCTGAAGGATACGATGGCGCGCTACGAGCGCGACGACTACCGGGTCGTGGCTTACTGTCGCGGTGCCGACCTCGAGGGCCTGAAACTGGGCCATCCTTTCTACGAACGCGAGGTGCCGGTGATCCTCGGTGATCACGTTACCACCGAATCTGGCACCGGCTGTGTGCACACCGCGCCGGGCCATGGCCAGGAAGACTTCGTGGTTGGCCAGAAATACCACCTGCCGGTGCACAATCCGGTGGGTGGCAACGGCGTGTTTCTGCCGGATACAGAGCTGTTCGCCGGCGAATACGTACTCAAGGCCAACCCGCACGTCGTGGAAGTGCTGCGCGCCAAGGGTAACCTGGTGCACGAGGCGGCATTGCGCCACAGCTATCCGCACTGCTGGCGGCACAAGACGCCGATCATCTTCCGCGCCACCCCACAATGGTTTATCGCCATGGATGGCGTGTATCCTGATCTTGTCGGGAACAAGGATCAGGGTATCGCCATGGATGGCGTGTATCCTGATCTTGTCGGGAACAAGGATCAGGGTATCGCCATGGAGCAGACCGGCCTGCGCGAGGCGGCGATGGCCGAGATCCGTAACATCCACTGGATGCCGGACTGGGGTCTGGCGCGTATCGAGGGCATGGTCGAAAACCGTCCTGACTGGTGTATCTCACGCCAGCGCACCTGGGGTGTGCCTATTGCCCTGTTCGTGCATCAGCAGACGGGCAAGCTGCACCCGCGCACCGCCGAACTGATCGAACAGGTGGCGCAGCGCGTGGAAGAAAAAGGCATCGATGCCTGGTTCCAGTTGGATCCCGCCGAATTGCTGGGTGACGAGGCTGGTGACTACGACAAGGTCACGGACACGCTGGACGTGTGGTTCGATTCCGGCGTCAGCCATGTCTGTGTGCTGGACCGGCGTGACGCATTGCAGCGTCCGGCGGATCTGTATCTGGAGGGCTCGGATCAGCATCGTGGCTGGTTTCAGTCCTCGTTGCTGACCTCGGTGGCGATCACCAGCAAGGCGCCGTACCGTTCCGCGCTAACCCATGGTTTTACCATCGACACCAAGGGACTGAAAATGTCCAAGTCCATGGGCAATGCGATTGCACCGCAAAAAGTAGTGAACAAGCTCGGTGCGGACATCCTGCGCCTGTGGATAGCGGGTGTGGATTATCGCAATGAGATGACTGTCTCCGACGAAAACTTTAAACGCACTGCCGATACCTATCGCCGCATCCGCAACACCGCTCGTTTTCTGCTTGCCAATCTCAATGGCTTTGATCCGGCGCAGCATCTGCTGCCGGTGGATGAAATGTTGGTGCTGGATCGCTGGGCGGTGGCGCGCACGGCCCAGCTTCAAGTGGAGATCATCGCGGCCTTCGACAGCTATGATTTTCACCACATTCATCAAAAATTACACCATTTCTGTAATGGTGAACTGGGCGGTTTTTATCTCGACATCATCAAGGATCGCCAGTACACCACCCGGGCCGACAGTCGTGCACGGCGTTCCTGCCAGAGCGCCATGTATCACATCATCGAGGCCATGGTGCGCTGGATGGCGCCCATCCTCAGTTTCACCGCCGAGGAAATCTGGGGCAGCCTGCCGGGTGAACGTGCTGAGTCGGTGTTTCTGCAGCAATGGTATGCGTTGCCGAAAAATGCCGAAGACCCGCAGCTGGGCCTTGCCTTCTGGCAACAGATACAGGAAGTGCGTGAGGCGGTGGGCAAAGAGCTGGAGCAGTTGCGCGTCGCCGGTGGCATCGGTTCCTCACTGGATGCTGAGGTCGATCTGTTCTGTGGCGCAGAGATATTCCAGCGGCTTGCCGCGCTGGGTGACGAACTGCGCTTCGTGCTGATGACTTCCGAGGCGCGTCTCGCCCGCGACACGGCGAAGAGCGATGACGCCGTGCACTATACACTGAGCAGCCACGATGAACTGTGGGTGGCGGTTGTCCCTTCGGCGCATGCCAAGTGCACGCGCTGCTGGCACCATCGCGCCGAGATCGGCAGCAATATGAAACACCCGGAGCTGTGTGGCCGTTGTGTCGATAATGTGGATGGTGCTGGTGAACAGAGGCGTTTCGCTTGACTGTGCCTGGGTCATGTCCACGACGTTCAGCCACAGAGGCCGCAGAGAAGTTCTATTTTGGCTTTGTGCCTCTGTGGCAAGCAAGCGGCTGTCCTGACATGGATAGTGTTCCTGTGAACGGCGGTATGGTCGGATGTTCTTATGCATAATATAAAGTGGTTGCTGTTATCTGCGTTGGTGGTGGCGCTGGATCTGTTTACGAAGTCTATTGCTAGTGGAAACTTGCAGTTATATCAGCCGTTGCCGGTGTTTCCCGGCTTCAATCTGACCCTGATGCACAACGAGGGCGCGGCATTCAGTTTTCTCAGTACGGCGGGTGGTTGGCAGCGCTGGTTTCTTTCCGTCATTGCCGCCGTGGTGAGTGTGGTCATCGTCGTCTGGCTGCTGCGGCTGAAGCCCCGGCAGCATTGGCTGGCGCTGGCCCTGGCGCTGGTTCTCGGTGGTGCGCTGGGCAATCTCTGGGATCGTCTGACGTTGGGTTATGTGGTGGATTTTATTCAGGTGTATTACCGGGAATGGTATTGGCCGGCCTTCAATATTGCCGATTCGGCGATTTTTGTGGGGGCGGTGATACTGGTGCTGGACAGCCTGTTCGGCCGTCACGATGAGACGGAAAAAAAGCCATGAATGCTGCTGCTGTCATTGGCCCCGACAGTGAAGTGGTGATGCACTTCACGCTGACGCTGAAGGACGGCACGGTGGCCGAAAGCAGTCGTGAGGGGGAGCCGTTGGAATTCCGTATGGGTGATGGCACGCTGGTCGCCGGGCTTGAGCGGGTCTTGTACGGCCTGTACAGCGGCAGTGCGCAAACGCTTGAAATCGAGCCGCAGGACGCCTTTGGTTTCTCCGATCCGGCCAATGTGCATGCCCTGTCCATCCATGATTTTTCCCAGGACATGCCGCTCGAAGCGGGCGTGATCATTAATTTCACCACGCCCACTGGCGATGAAACTCCGGGTACGGTGGTGGAGGTGGATGACGAGCAGGTACTGGTGGACTTCAATCATCCACTGTGTGGTCATACGATATATCTTGCCGTGGAGATACTGGCGGTCTCCAATACGCCGGCAACGGCGGAAGAGTAGCGGGATATCATGAATATACAGATTCAACGGGCCAATCCGCGCGGTTTTTGCGCCGGCGTCAATCGCGCCATTGAGATTGTCGAGCGTGCCCTTGAGCTCTTTGGTGCGCCCATCTACGTACGCCATGAGGTGGTGCACAACCGCTTTGTGGTGGAAGGTCTGGGCGAGCGGGGGGCGCTGTTCGTCAACGAGTTGGATGAGGTGCCGGCGGGCGCAACGGTCATCTTTAGCGCCCATGGCGTGCCCAGGGCGGTGCGGGACGAGGCCGAGGCCCGCGGGCTGAAGGTGTTTGATGCCACCTGTCCGCTGGTGACCAAGGTGCACATGGAGGTGGTGCGTCATCAGCAGGTGGGCCATGAAGTGGTATTGATCGGTCATGCGGGGCATCCCGAGGTGGAAGGTACGCTGGGCCAATATGAAGGCAAGGGCATGTATCTGGTGGAGACGCCGGACGATGTGCTGACGCTGGCGGTCAACCGTCCTGACCGCTTGGCCTTTGTGACCCAGACCACCCTGTCTCTGGATGATACCGAGCAGGTGATCGATGCCTTGCGTGCGCGTTTTCCCGCCATTATCGGGCCGAAAAAGAAAGATATCTGTTACGCCACACAGAACCGCCAGGACGCGGTGAAGGCCCTGGCGCGCAGCTGCGATCTGGTGCTGGTGGTGGGTTCGGCCAACAGTTCCAATTCCAACCGCCTGCGCGAGCTGGCGGAGCGTCTGGGCAGTGATGCCTACCTTATCGACGATGCCAGCCAGATCCAGCCGGCGTGGTTGGTGGGGCGTTCCGCTGTCGGTGTGACGGCGGGGGCCTCGGCGCCGGAGGTGCTGGTTGTCGAGGTGATCGAGCGTTTACAGGTATTGGGCTGTGGTGAGGTGGTGGATGCCGAGGGCCGGGAGGAGACGGTGATGTTTTCGTTGCCCCGTGAGCTCAGGCCTGACTAGCCTCGTAGTGCCGTAGGTTGGGGTGAATGTTTTTTATGAACCCCAACATGCCAGAACAATAGGTCGCCTCCAAAGTCATGTTTAATCTGCTACAAACAAATTAATCGCAACTTTCAAAGCCAAAAATATATTCATATTTTACGCGATGAGCATGTTGGGGTGCGGGCCTCACCCAACCTGCCGCGCTTGTTAAGGGCGACAATTAAGCGTATTTCGTAAACTGTCACCGTAATGGCACCGTAATGGAGGGGTGCAAGGTCAAGCAATGACCCCTTCCCTGGTGCACTGGACGACCAGACGGCGGCCAGTGGTTAACTGATTTTGGAGAACCACTATGCAAGCAGCTAAACAGGAAG
>DRKN01000085.1 GCA_011051755.1 Gammaproteobacteria bacterium | reverse complement strand
TTCCCGCACATGCGCTCGCGGCGGGTGGAATAACAGGGTTTTTTATTCCACCTCTTCAGTGATGTAAGGCAGATCCTGCGGAGTCAGTGCCGGGCCGTCGGCGTCATGCAGGTGCAGACTGTGTTGTTCCATGCTGGCGATCCCGATGACGGCCAGCAGATCGACACCCCCCGTGGGTGAGGTCTGTGCCTGCACCACCTTGCCGGCACCCTGGCCGGATTTGGTGCTTGCGGTGAATAGATTGTCGCCGGGTTGCGGGCAGTCGTCCGTGTTGGCGTGGGCCCGATACATGCGCCGCTTGAGTTTGCCGAGGTAGTGCATGCGCGCGACGATTTCCTGTCCGGGATAACAGCCCTTTTGAAAACTGAGGGCGTCCAGTGCCGGCAGGTTGAGCATCTGCGGGACGAAGGCCTCCTGGGTTGCCGCCACTACCTCCGGCAGGCCGGCGTGAATGTCCAGCAGGGCCCAGGCATCACCGCCGGCGGGCCGGGCCTGTGCACTGAGTGCGCCCCATAGTTCACGTACGGCCGCCTCGTCGCCGTGGATCTCGAAACGTGGATGCGGGCCGCGTACGCGGATTACGCTCAGTGCTTCTGTGTGCAGACATTCATCGATGGCCGCAGGTGCGCCGCCGAGGATATCCGTGAGGTGTTTCGCCGCTTCGGGGCCGGAGTAACCTAGGCTGACCTGCGCGTTGCTGTCGTCTTCCAGCGTCACCTTGCTCATCAGCACGAACATGCGCAGGCGTTTCAGGGTGGGTTCAAGGATTTCCCGTGGCAACCGCAGTAAATAGTCATCGCCATGCTGGAATAGGCGGAACAGGGCAAGCACGCGGCCCTTGGGGGTGCAGTAGCCGTTGAGCTGGCTGAGAGCCGGGTTGACCCTGTGCACGTCGTTGCAAAACTGGTTCTGTAAAAAGCTTTCGGCCTCGACGCCACTGACGCGGATCAGGCCGTAGTGGGAAAGATCGCACAGCACATGGCCTTGTAACGCGGCGGTCTTTTCTGATTCAGGATTGCCGAAATGTGAACAACCATTTTCGTTGATTTCTGCACCTTGAGAAATAAGGTGGTTTTTCCAGTTATTGTTCATGTGGGTGTGCTTGGTTAACCTGGTGAGTTGATTTAGCGGATTGATCTGCTAAAAGTATCGGTCAATCATAGCCAATATTGGCTATGATGTATCGAACAGCATCGTGAATGTTTTCTACCGGGGGTAAGAGATTCGATGAATACACACACTGATCGGCCTGTTTTTCTCGATCTGCGAAAAGTCCACTGGCCGGTCATGGCATTTGTTTCCGGTCTCCATCGCGCCAGTGGTGTGCTGATGGTTCTGTTGCTCCCCGTGCTGGTTTACCTGTTTGAACTTTCCCTGCGCAATGAGCAGGGTTTTCAGGCGGTCATCGATCTGCTGCAAAGCTTGCCGGCCAGGGTGCTGGCTGTTTTGCTGGTGTGGTTGCTGGCCCATCATTTCTTTGCCGGTATTCGCTTCTTATTGTTAGATATTGACCTGGGTGTGGAAAAAACCGAGGTGCGCAAGACAGCCTGGATGGTGCATGTGGCCGCTATCATTGCCACCCTGTTGGTGATTGGGGGCATGCTGTGAGTTGGCGTGGCCCCAACGGCCTGCGTCCTTGGCTGATGCAGCGTCTCAGCGCGGTTTATATCGCCGGTTTTCTGATTTTTATACTGTTTAATCTGGCTGCTGCACCCGTCGTCAGTTTTGATGCCTGGCGCGACTGGGTCGCCGGCCCGTTGGTGAACGCGGCCATTGCCTTGTTCGTGCTGGCCCTGCTGATACATGCCTGGGTCGGTACACGTGATGTCCTCATGGACTACGTGAAGCCGGTTGCACTGCGCTTTGTGTTGCTGACGTTGTTTGCTCTGATTTTTCTCATTTCCCTTCTATGGAGTCTGCGCGTGTTGTTTTCGGTGAGCCTGTCATGACGACACTGAAACTCGCCAGACGCAAGTTTGACACCCTGGTGATCGGCGCGGGTGGAGGCGGTCTGCGTTCGGCGATGCAACTGGCGCAGGCGGATGCCAATGTAGCCGTCGTGTCCAAAGTGTTTCCCACCCGTTCGCACACGGTGGCGGCGCAGGGCGGCATGAATGCAGCCCTGGCCAACGTGGTACCGGACAATTGGCACTGGCACATGTACGACACGGTGAAAGGTAGCGATTACCTGGGCGATCAGGATGCCATCGAATATATGTGCCGTGCCGCTTCGCATCTGGTGGTGGAGCTGGAACATGCCGGGGTGCCGTTCTCGCGTCTCGATAACGGCAAGATTTATCAGCGGCCCTTTGGTGGCCAGAGCCAGGACTTCGGTGGCGCTCAGGCGGCGCGCACCTGCGCCGCGGCGGATCGCACCGGGCACGCGATTCTGCATTCCCTGTATCAGCAGAACATCCGCGCCAAGACCCATTTCTTTGACGAATATTTCGCCATCGATCTGGTCAAGGACAGCGATGGTTACATCCTCGGTGCCGTGGTGCTGGAGATCGAGACCGGTGAGCCGTTGCTCATCGAGGCCAAGACCACTCTGCTGGCCACTGGCGGTGCCGGGCAACTGTTCCGCACCAACACCAATGCCCATATCAATACTGGTGACGGCATCGCCATGGCTCTGCGCGCCGGCATTCCGGTGCAGGATATGGAGTTCTTTCAGTTTCATCCCACTGGCATCGCCGGCAAGGGCATGCTGATTACCGAGGGCGTGCGCGGCGAGGGCGGTTATCTGGTGAATAAAGACGGTGAGCGATTCATGCAACGCTATGCGCCACAGGCGAAAGACCTGGCCAGTCGCGACGTGGTGAGTCGCGCCATCGCCATCGAGGTGCGCGAGGGCCGCGGCTGTGGGCCGAATGGCGATTACGTGATGCTGAAGTTGGAGCACCTCGGCGCGGAGGTGATCAAAAAGCGCCTGCCGGGTATTCGCGATATGGCCATGACTTTTATGGGTGTTGACCCCATCGAAGAGCCAATCCCCGTCTTTCCCACTGCCCATTACACCATGGGCGGGGTTCCCACTAACCGTCATGGACAGGTGGTGGTGCCGCTGGGCGAGGGTGCCGAGGAGCCGATTCCCGGGCTTTATGCGGTGGGCGAATGCGCCTGCGTATCGGTGCACGGGGCCAACCGCCTGG
>DRKN01000084.1 GCA_011051755.1 Gammaproteobacteria bacterium | reverse complement strand
TGTCGCGGTAGCGGCCCAGCAGGGCGAGCGCCACCAGGCCGTACAGGGTCCAGCCGGCCACGCCCAGGCCGAGCGCCACGCCCGGCAGCACGAAGGCCGCCAGGACCGCCGTCCATCGGATTGCTCGCGTCGCTCGGGTCATCGGGTCGCCTCCCTGGGGGTCTTGGGGTTCAGTGTAGCACAGCGCAAAAGCGCCACAAAGTTGACAGCCCGGGCGGCCACAAGTTCCCCCGCCGCGGCGCCGGGGGTGTGGCGATGACGGCCTATCCCCAGCTCGACCGCTATCAACACCCGCTCACCGACCGGGCGCGCCGGCTGCTGCCCGACCAGGCCGACACCCGCGCGGCCGTGCGCACGCTCAGCGCCGTCATCCAGGGCCTCGACAGCCTGGGCCGGCCGGACAACCCGGGTAATGTATTGATTTCACTGCGCAACCCGGCGCGCCTGATCCGTCAGTGCCCGGCCCTCCGGAACGGACGGGTATTCGAGGCGCGTTTGTGGTTGAAACAAGTCGCCGCCTGGGATAAACCAGTACGCACCAGGCGGATGGAACCGCTGATCCGCTTGTTGAGCATGCCCATTCACGTGCCCGATGGCACCCAACGAAAAGGACTTCATCGATGAATCCAACCCGTACGTCTCGCCCCCTGGTTTCTTCCCTGCTCGCGCTGGTCGTGTTGGCGTTGTCAGCCTGCAGCTCGCCAGGACCTTCCATAAAGAAGATTCGGGCGGATATTCAAGAGATCATTACAAAAAGAACCTTTGGCGTACAATTTCTGTCAGTGACATCGGTCCAGATCGATAGCACTGATCAGCCCGCCGAGGACCGGCTGAATTACCGTGTAACGGTCACCCTTGAAGTACCACCCGACAAGATGGACGCAGCCGATAACGCTGCTCATATTAAGTTAGGCGGCACCACGCTGGACCCATTCTTCAGGCTCATTGGCCGGACCCCCAAGGATGTCAAACAGTTTCTTAACGGTGATCGAAAAACGACAGTCCCCCTCCTTCTTTACTACAGAATGGAAAGCAAAGATATCTGGACGTTGAAGGATATGCGCGCGGATCTCGGCACACAGTAATACGAAATGAACCCAACACTATCACCTATCGCGCCGCTGCGCGATCGCATCAAGGCCGCGCCGCCGTACTGGGCCAACGATACCATCGAGGCCTGGGACGAACTGGCGTTCCAGTCCATGCAGGAGTTCGTGGCGCGGGCGTACTGGAGTGACCAGGCCTCGATCAATGTGCACCGCGTGGTCGGCACGCGGCACCCGGACTACGGAGGGCGAACCTGGTTGAACCTTCTCAACGAGGGAAAACGGATGCGACTGCGCCTGCGGGAGCACGCCGACAACCGGTCCTATTACCTGGATACCGCACGCAAGAAACCCACGATGGATTACGTCACATTCGACGGGCTGGACTACTACATCGGTTCGGAGGGCAATCATCGCACCTGTATCGCCAGGTTCGATTTCCATTTCCATCGACTGAGCACCCTGCACGGCGTCACGGTGACGCATTACGACATCGACCAGGAGCTCTATCGCCGCTACCTGGCGTTGAAGGCCCTGTGTCGTGAACGGCGCCTGCCCTACCGGTTTGCCGGCCAACAGCGCCCGCTGCGGCGTGAGGATACCGCCGGCTGGAAACTGGACCGGTTTGAGGTGTCGCTGGCGGTGGAAAACAACCGAACCGGCGAGCGACAGCAACTGGATCGCGGCGGCGCCGGGCGGCTGCTCGATGAATTGCGCGGCAAGTCGCATCGCCGCTGGTGGCGGTGCTGGCCATGAGCGAATACCGCCTGATCGGCCCGGGTGGCGTCGTAGAGTCTCTGGATTGCCTGCCAACCACCCGGGAGGCTGCACTGGCCCTGTTGCAAGCGCACTCTGATGGAGAGACGGGGACGTACCAGTTTCAGGAAATCATGCACGATGAACGCTATGCGGTAGACCGGACGCGATTTTCCTTTACACGGTATGAGACAGGCGAATGGGGGTTAAGCCAATGGCTATCTGGCACGCCCATAGTACCGCTGAAACAGGATGTCATTTTATACGCCACGGACATCAAACCGTTGCTGGGCGGTACGCCCGCTTATGCGGAGCTGGGCGGCGATGCTGAATATGCGTACCTATGGCTGAATTTTCTCAATCCAGACGCAGAATCAATCGCATGCTTCACCATCATCCCCGATGGAGCCGAATGGCGACTGCACGCGATAGAGAACCAGCATGATCTTTATGACGGTATCCCGATCACGGCCACCGACACCCGGAACGTGCTGCTTATTGCAGAACTGATTACCCGATGCTGGCTCGGACATCCCACTGTTTGTTTGCATACCGGATCATTGAACCAGGAAGCGTCAACGCGCCTTTTCCTGTAAATGGAATAACGGAAGGAATATTGCCATGACCACCCTCTACCTCTGCGAAAAACCGTCACAGGCCCGTGACATTGCCCGCGTGCTGGGCGCCACCCGGCGCGCCGAAGGTACATTGACCGGAAAAGATGTCATCGTTACCTGGTGCATCGGCCACCTGCTGGAAATGGCGCCCCCGGACCGCTACGACCCGGCGCTGAAGCCGTGGCGTTTCGACACCCTGCCAATCCTGCCGGACGGCCCGCTGGGCGGCTGGCGGATGGATGTGACCCCACGCGGCAAGAAGCAGTTCGCCGTCATCCAGTCCGGCCTGAAACGTGCCGGCCGCGTTGTCATTGCCACGGATGCGGATCGGGAAGGCGAAGTCATTGCGCGCGAGATACTCGAACGCTGCCACTGGCAAGGCCCGATCTCCCGGCTCTGGCTGTCCGCGCTCGATGACGCCAGCATTCGCAAGGCGCTCAAGGCGCTGCGGCCCGGCGACGCCACCGAGCCGCTGTACCAGGCAGGCCTCGCCCGGGCGCGGGCGGACTGGCTGGTGGGGATGAACCTGACACGGGCCTACACATTGCGTGAGCGGCATCGAGGCGGCGATGATCTATTGTCCGTGGGACGCGTCCAGACGCCCACGCTCAAGCTGGTGGTAGACCGGGACCGCGCGATTGAGCAGTTCAAACCGGTGCCGTATTTTGTGCTCATCGGCCGGTTTTCAACGCCATCGGGCGCCTTCAGGGCGACCTGGGCGCCAGACCCCGCCACGACCCGCCATGTCGACGCGGAAGGACGCTGCCTGGATCAGCGCCTGGTTGAAGACGTGGCGCGCCGCCTGCTCAGCCGTCAGGCGGACGGCCAGCCGGGCCGGATCGACACGGCGCAGACCGAACGCAGACAGGAGCCGCCCCCGCTGCCCTTCAGCCTGTCCTCCCTCCAGCAGACCGCCTCGAAACGCTGGGGGTTGAGCCCGCAGAAGGTGCTGGACGCCGCTCAGTCCCTGTACGAGACCCACAAGGCCACCACCTACCCGCGAACGGACTGCAACTACCTGCCGTTCAGTCAGCACGGCGAAGCCGGCAACATCCTGGCGAGCCTGGCGCAATCGGACCCGCGGCTGACCCCGCTGGCACAGCGGGCCGATGCAACCCTGCGCTCGCGCTGCTGGAACGACAAGAAAATCACCGCCCACCACGCCATCATCCCGACGGCCGCCGTGGTCGATGTGCAGGCGCTGTCGGATGTCGAGTTCAAGCTCTACGACATCATCCGCCGCCACTACCTGGCGCAGTTCTATCCGCCCTGTGAATACGATCAAACCGTCATCGAGGTCCTCATGGACGGCGAACGCTTCAGGACAACCGGTCGCGTGCCACGCGTAGAAGGCTGGCGCGCGGTGCTGGGGGGCGCCGCTGCACCGGGTGACAAGGAGGCCTCGCTGCCTGCTGTCGAAGCCGGGCAGCCGGCTCGGCTTGATCACACCGAGATCGAGAACAAGACCACGAAACCGCCACCGCGTTTCACCGAAGGCACGCTGATCCAGGCGATGAAAACCGTCGGCCGCACCGTGACCGACCCCAGGCTCAAGGCCGTGCTGAAAGAAACCGCCGGGATCGGCACGGAGGCCACGCGCGCCAGTATTCTGGAAACCCTGATCGAGCGCGCGTATCTTGTCCGGCAGAAAAAAAACCTGGTCAGCACGCCGCTCGGACGGGCGCTGATCGATGCTGTCCCCGACACGGTCAAGGACCCGGCCACGACGGCTGTCTGGGAACAGCAGCTGGATGCCATCGCCCGGGGCAAGGGCGATCTGGCCGGCTTTGTGCAGGCCCAGGCCGCACAGATACAGCAGCTCATCGACGCACTGCGCGCCCAGCCGCCGGCCGAACCGGCGACCGCCGGACCGCCCTGCCCGGCCTGCGGGAAGCCTTTGCGGCTGCGCCGGGCCAGGCGGCCGAAACCGGGAACCAACGGGAAATTCTGGGGCTGCTCCGCGTATCCGGACTGCACCACCACCGTGCCGGACGACAACGGAAAGCCCGGCGTCAGGACTGCCGCGGCGGCGTCCGGCGCCGGCGCGCCCTGCCCGGCCTGCGGGAAGCCCCTGGTGGTGCGCAAGGGCCGAAACGGCCCGTTCCTGGGCTGCTCCGGGTATCCTGGGTGCAGGCACACCCAGGCGGTCGATGGCGCGGCACGCGCCGGGCGCAAGCCGGCAGGTTCACCGCGGCCGGCCGCCAAACCGGGCGCCGGCAAGCCGTGCCCGGATTGCGGCACCGGCCAACTGGTTCAGCGAACGGTAAAAAATGGCGGCAACGCCGGGAAACCCTTTATCGGCTGCACAAACTTCCCGGACTGCCGCCATTTTGCCTGGCCGGGATCGAACAACACGCATTCCGCCACAAGAGCGACCGGGTAAAATCGGCTGACCTTTTTCGTGATCAACCCCACAGACACACAAGGATGAGACATGCTAGTTCTTACACGCAGGATAGGAGAATCCCTCATTATCAACGGCCATATCAAGTTAACGGTTCTGGGCGTCAACGGTAACCAGGTCCGAATCGGTACGGACGCCCCGACGGGGATGCCGGTCCACCGTGAAGAAATTCACCTGAAGATCCTGGAAGAGCGGGCCGCAAAGCGGGCCGCGGCCCGCCCCCGGCCAAAACGGAAAACAATTTCTATCAGGTAGTTATTGGAGGAACGATGTTAACGGACAAAACACTCTTATTTGTCGACGATGATCCCGTGATCCGGACACTCGTTGCGGAAACCCTGCGAGCGACCGGCGTCAACGTTTTCCCGGCGGAGTCCGCCCTGCACGCACTTGAAATGCTGGAGTCCGGCCTGGCGGTCGATGCCGTGATTACCGACTACTGCATGCCGGGCATGACCGGCACCGAATTCGCCGAACGGCTTGGCGGGAAATATCCGTTGCTGCTCATCAGCAGTGATGATCTTGCCGACGCTGTCAGCGACAAACCTGAAATCACGCATTTCCAACGGAAGCCCTTGTCGCCCCCGGTCCTGCTCGATTGCGTCAAGCGGATCTTGTCATCGTCGTAGACCATGGAGGGTATGATGGACGCAGAACACATTCGACAGCTGCTGGGGGCTAATATACGGCAGCTCCGGGAGGCCTTGGGGTATTCCCAGGAAGCGCTCGCGGAGATGACGGGGCTTAACCGATCCTATATCGGTAGCGTGGAACGCTCGGAGCACAACGCCGGCATCGAGAATATCAGCCGGCTTGCACGGGCCCTCAACGTCCCTGTCAGCCGGCTTTTCCAGGAACCCCGGGAGGCGGCAAAAAACCCTGGTGAGCCGCCGCCCGCGCAACCGCCGGTGGAAATCCGTTCGGTAGTAGTCCGCGCTGGCCAGTTTGAGGCACTGCTGGAGCAATGCTACGAGCGTACGCCCCGTCCGGACCTGGTTATGGAGTACCTGGGGCGCTGCGGCGTACGGTTTGTCGACTAGGCTGGCTGGGCGGCGATCAAGCGGGCACGGTGCAGACACGAAATCCGGTAGAATCAGGATCTCCAAAGGGGGTAGCCGCGATCATCCTGACGATCGAAGTCCTCTACTCTTCAAGGCTTTCTCCTTTGAGCATGCTAACAATACGCGCGAATGCGTCAGCGAGGGATTCTCGCCTAGTGTCATCTTCGGCAACGAACTTGTGCAATTCGCTTTCTATCGTATCGGTAATCTGGTCCAGATCGGCCTTGTCACTAAATAACTTGAAAAAGCTCAACCAAGCGATCACGGGGATCCCCGAAACGTGTTGTTGAGCGATTGATCGAATCCAGTCGCTCATCAAGCCGTATCGAGCTACGCGCCCGAAATTGCCGCCGCCGTCGACATCTGCCCGATCTGAACACTGGTCTACTTTCGTACTCGGATATGGCGTTTGATGTTTGGCGAGGGTAATGCCGGGGTTTCCGCCGTTTCGGATACGCATATCTCTCCAATACCAATTACGCAACTCTGCCGCATACCGCGCTTCGGTTAGGAAGGGATTAAGAAGTTTGGGTGCCCCGGCTACAACATCGCTTAGAACCCAGGGGAAAACCACGAGAAGGTCTGCGTCTGCACATACGCGCGGAGTCACCTGGTAACGAAAAGTAGGCTCACCTTCTTTGCTCATGGCAAACCAGCCTTTCAACTCAATTCCCATCAAGCAGGGTTCTTTATCAGGAACCTCGGTAACCAGACGAACATCGGGGAACGCCTGAGACTGCCTCTCGAACCGATAAACCGCGTACTTTCCGTCCGCGTCCCACACTTCTCTCAAGCGGTTCAGGCCTCGAACAACAGAATCCTCAATCGAAGCCCCTAGTGCTGTATTGAGGGTAAATATATCGGTCGCCCTAAAATCAGAAATATGAAGAGATGTCTCGAATTCTTCTGGGAGGGCATAAATCGCCTGAATCACGTCATCGTAAAGTTTGCGATGCTCCCAATCTATGCTTGGCCCGCCAGAAGGCTCCGGCTTTGGTTCAGCACCTTCACGCGACATGCTTTTTATTTTCCTTAAAGACGTTATCCAGCCGCTCAGAAGCCAACTTAAAGTAGGGTTTGTGATTCTCCGCTGCAAACGCTCTACGGCCGATAAGTGCCGCCGAGACGGTTGCAGAGCAAAGCCCACCAAAGGGTTCCCAAATGACATCGCCAGGATCGGTACTTGCTTCGATCTGTCGAGTCATCAACGCAAGTGGTTTTTGGCAGGCGTGCAGGTAGCCATCGGCAGATTTCATCCGTTCTTTGCCATGTACCGCAGGGGACCGCCAAACATTCGTCACCCCATGCGTGTGATTCCATTTCGCACGCATAGATCTCCATTCTTCCTCAGTAGGCAACGATTTGCCATCAAGCGAAAAATAAGGTCTCTTCGTTGCTGCACCGTGGGTGTTGCAGTACTTTGCCATCGCAACCAGGGCTTCTGGCGGAGGGAAATACCACAAGTGACACTTGGTGAGGTACTTGCGTGTAGCGGCATTTTTCACGCCGCAGGCTTCATTCGCCAATCTCATGGGCAACCCACTGCGCTGCCATTCATACCGAACCCATTCCTTGATTGGCAGAGGACCGGAGTCCGAAACCAGCGTGTTTCGACGCGTGTAGCGGACGGCAACCTCCGTAACAACCGGCGTACCACGAATCGTTTTGCTGTTGCAGTTACCCGCTATGTGCGCAACCCCCTTATCCCAGACAACGCACTCTTGATATTCCCATCCATGTAATTCCAAAACCGGATGCGTCAAGGCCCACCCTATTTCGGTACACCAAAACCAAAGGGTTGTATCTGGTCGAGAGTGTTCTGCCCATGCGGCAATGTGCGGCGCATACCAGGTAGCCAGCTCAGATGGAACTGACGGCTCACCCGGGAACTTGCCTAGCCCATAAGGGCCGTCAGAAATAATGCAGGTGGGCGCCGGCCAATCCCCATACCTGTCAGCAGCGTCAGCGCATTCAATGTGAGCACCACCCTTGCCGGCGCTTTGGATCTTCTTTTTTGTTTTCTTTGATACACCTATCATAGGGCAATACGGTACTCATAATATGCTATAATATCAACAACTTTCTGCACCACCGCTCAGTCGGATGGCCATTCAAGGATAGCACAACGCTCCAGCACCTCCTCGTTAACTCGCCAGGCGGTCAGCGGATCATCTTGCGCATAGCGCTCGATATTGCGCTGCAAGTCGGCCCGCGCGCCCTTCTCCCAGATGGGCATCAGCGCGAATTTTCAGGTTTAGGCCCATAGTGCTCCGTAAGCCAGCGCTCCATGCTTTCCTTCATTTCATCGGTGGTGAGCCATTCAGCATTCGGGCTGTCCGCCTCGTCGAGCGCTTGCTGCACCTGCTCGCGGAACCAGCGGTCGTACTCGGCGGCCTCGTGTACCTGCTGCATATCGATCTTCGGGTACCGTGTTCTACGTCCAGGCCGCCGACGCAACGTGCGGTGAAACGGCGGCAAGACGTCGTCGGAAGGCATCTGATCCGCCAAGACCCGAGTTTTTCTGGCGTCGAGATAGCGCTTTTTTGTAGTCCTTCAGGGCCATGATGTACGGGGACTCACGACCCCACCGCTGCGCGTCCACCAGGTATTTCTACAGACTGGATAAAATACTACCAATGACAAAAGCAGATATCACCCAACCGGTTATCACCAGATAGCCCAGTACCAGTCCAGCGGTTGCCAAACCATCACCACCATAAATTTGGGGTGCACTCTTGATCTTGCTTTTGGCCATATGCCCGAAGATAACCCCAGCAATCGAGGCAATTCCATAGCTAAATATGCCAACAATTGACAACACAAGACTCGTAATTGCTAGGCCAGTACGTTTCTCAACAATAATATCTCCCATTTATC
Source organism: Gammaproteobacteria bacterium (assembly GCA_011051755.1). GTDB lineage: Bacteria > Pseudomonadota > Gammaproteobacteria > SZUA-152 > SZUA-152 > DRQN01. Next base: position 6,482 of record DRKN01000084.1, on the reverse strand, counting down.
CATCTCCCTTCACGACTCCAGTAAAATCCGACCACTGCTCAATACGGAAGGCCCGGATGTCCCGCACAGATCTCGGGAACCAGGGACGGCTGCGCAATGACTGTATTGCCAGGAACAGCAACGCCATATCTTCGATTATCCGTGACGTACAAGCTGCCTTGGACGCGCCTAAAGCCGTGTTCGCCCAGTATAGAGCCATTCTCGGCGTAGGCCTGAGAAACTCCTTCGGGATGTTGCTGTTCTGTATCAGCAACGACAAGATCAAAAGCGACGGCGTACATCAAGCGGCGTCCGGGTCATCATAAATATGAGTCAGACGGTACTCTGCCTTTTCGCCGCTCTCAACCAGCACAATTTCAACCAACCAGTCACCGTCGTCCAATTGACGAAGTGGCTGACCGATTTCGTATTTAGGGCCCAAAGGGCCAAAGCTTTTAACTTTTCCGACAGGTACTTGTGGCGGTGTTGTAACATCTTGCATAGCGCCGTCCTTACGTAAATATCCCACGGCACGGCCGGGAGCAGGAGGAAATGGCCTGCCTCACAACCCTGGCCACGACCACTCCAGCTTTCGACCCCTAATCGATCGCCAAACAACCACGGTTATGAATTATGAGTCATTGCCTGAAAACATCAACCAAGGGCATCTCCAGCAGAAATACCAGGGCGCATGAACTGATATAGAAAAACACCATATGATGGTGTATAATTCTCCATATGGTAATGCCGAGGAGGCTCATTATGACAAGCTCAACTGCGCGGGTATTCCGCCCTTCCCGCCGCCACAAAAAAGGCAAGGGTCGAGGAGGCTTCGATCCGGCAGGGATTTTTGCCCGTCTTGGCCTGGTGGCCAGCAACAGGGAAGAATTGGTTGCAGAGATCCGGCATGGACTCCCTGTCAATGTGATTGACAAGCTAACCAAGGAACTGGCAATTTCTCAGCAGGTGCTTCTCCAGATCATCGCCCTGCCTACGGCCACCCTGACACGTCGACGTGCCCAGAAACGCCTGACACCACAAGAAAGTGATCGGGTATATCGAGTAGCAACAGCCTATCGCGCTGCCTTGCAACTATTTGAGGGCGACTCCGAGGCGGCCCGCCATTGGCTCACCGAGCCGGCCAAGGCCCTCGGGGGAAATACCCCCCTGCAACACCTCGATACTGAGGCCGGCGCCGATGAAGTTCAGGACCTGATTGGTCGCCTGGAACATGGGGTCATCACTTAATGCGAGCCTACCGGCTGATCAAGGCAAAATACGCAGACAACCCACTAGACCCCCAGGGGGCCAAACTGTATGGCGGCCGATGGAACAGCAAGGGCGTGGCCGCGGTATATGCCTCTGACTCAATTGCCCTGGCTGCGCTGGAAAAACTGGTTCACTTGCATCGCAATGATGTGCTGAATCATTTTGTTCTCTGTGAGATGACCTTGAAGGATGATGCGATAATGACATTGGCTGAGGACGCGCTTCCAAAAGACTGGAGGGATGACCCCCCTCCTTCGTCAACCATGGCCATCGGCGATGAATGGTTGGCCAGCGACGAGTCATTGGCGCTGGCAGTGCCCAGTACTGTCGTTCCACAGCAATTTAATCTGATCATCAACCCGAATCATCCCGGTTTCGGTAAGCTGGAAAAATCATTAACTGTTGAATCGTTCGTGTTCGACTGCCGCCTCGCAAAGTAGGAATGGAGGGAATAGCCCCTGGTCTGTAGGGGCCAGCGGCTATCTTCATGGATCGGTTCTTTGTATCCAGTCATCCCGCCGAGCTCCGAAGTTCCTCATCAACACGACTGTCGTAGCCGCGAAGCCAAGCGTCGGCGATTTTCGCGCCCCCTCAACCAAGGCCAGTACCAGCAGGAATTCCAAGGCATTGCAGAAGACGATTCTTGTGCTATTGCAGGGCCAGGTATAGGCCGACCGTCGCTGCGACTATCAGGACGATGAAGGCGCGCCGCCAACGCGCTGCGGCACGGCGGGCGCGCCCCAGCTCCGCCGTCAGGCGCCGGGATTCGGCCGCCAATCGTTGTTCCAGGTCTCGGGCGCGCCGCTCCCAATCCGCCAGGTCGCGGAGCAAGGCGGCGCCCTCAATCTCGTCCACGGGGTTACGCTCGCTGCCCCAGCCTGGGTTCAGGTCAGTCAGGCGCTGGCAGACAACGAACCCCTCGCGCCGCTCCGGGTCTTTCGGGAATTCCAGCGTAAAGCCCAGCTTCTCGTAGAAGTAATTTCGGCTGTCGCGCGAATCGTCGTCGGTCGCGTCGACGCGCGATAGCATTTCGCGCAGGGCGCACTCGGGGCAAACTGCCCGGGCGGCGAGGATCAACTGGCTGAGCAGGTAGGAGCCCAGGCCGACGTACCGATCCACGAGGATCACGTCTTGCGGGAATGTGGCTTTCAGTAGGTGCTGGTCGATCGCCAGGGCCAGGCGATTCCGGCCGGGCCGATGGTTCTGGAATGGCGCGGTTTCCCAGCCCACGGTGTCGCCGATCTGCCACCGCACCGCCACCAGGTCAGCGCAGGCCTCGAACCGAACGAGAAGACCTGCGTGGCGGGTTACTGTCACCTGCCAGTAGGCGACCGCGTTTTTACGGTCCGGGTGCCGGGTGCGAATGACGGCGCAGTGGATTGGGGCGGGTGAAGGTTTCACACCGAACCCGTCAGTCGGATGGCCATTGTTGATGGCCGTGGAGGACACGGAGCATTCTGACTGTAGAGCTCTCTACCTGGTAGACCAGAATGAATGGCGTCCCTGTCACGACGAATTCCCGCGTACCCCTGACCCGGCCAGGGCGGCCAAGGCGGGGTTGGTCATCGAGGATTTCAGCGCGTTCCCTGACGTCGTCGTAGATCCGATACGCGACGACCGGGTCGTAGCGCTCGGCGTAGTCCACCACATGCTCGACCAATTCAGCGGTAGCGCTCGGCTCCCATTCAACGCTCATTCAGGACGAGGGCCGATGCGCCGCTCCAGCTCCTTTTCGACCCAGGCCATCGCTTCTGCATGCGGAATCGCTTGCCCGGGACTGTCCAGCACCTCCTGGACTTTTTCGCGAAACCAGCGGTCGTACTCGGCCGCCTCGTGCGCCTGGCGCAGGGCCTCGGATCGGTCCGGGCGTTTCTGGCCGGGTTGGTCGGGATCGTAGTCGCGGGCGTCGGTGGCGAACTGGCGGATGCCGATCTCGGCCAGGTAGCGGGCCAGGCTGTCGAGGTGCGCCCATCTTCGTGGCTGCTTCGTTTTGCGCGCGGCCAGGACCCGCTCGATACCGCCATAGCGGACGACCAGTTCCCAGCGGGAGCCGCGGGCCACGGCGGCGGCCTCGCGCACGGCGCCGGCAGCGGCCAGCTCGCGCAAGGTGGTGTGGGTGATGATTTCGGCAGTCATTACGGTCGCCTCGATGGCAGTTTGGGGATTCCTGTCAATTATAGATCGGCTTTCCTGTTATCGGCCAGCACCCGGAATTTTGAACATAACAGCCCTTGTGCAGTGAATTTACGCACCCGAACGAGGCCTCATGATACCACTGCCCCGCGTCCACCAGGTATTTCCCGGTACAGCGTGGCTGAGGATACGCCCAGCCGTTCCGCCACTTCCGCCACGGTGATGGTGTCGTCCTTGAGCAGGGCGCGGGCCGCCGTCAGGTCCTGCTCATTGAGTTTGCGCTTCCGCCCGGGCTTCTTCCCACGACGCCGGGCGGCTTCCAGTCCGGCCCTGGTGCGCTCCCGGATCAGGTTGCGCTCGAACTCCGCCAGGGCCCCCATCATGTGGAAGAAGAGCTTGCCTGACGCACTGGTGGTATCGATCTGCTCTTGCAGGCTGCGCAGGCCGACGCCCTTGTCCTCCAGCCGCTCCGCCAGCCCGATCAGGTCCTTCAGGGAGCGCCCCAGGCGATCCAGGCGCCACACCACGAGGACATCGCCACGTCGGGCGGCACGGACGGCATGCTCCAGCCCCGGCCTGTCGGCCCTGGCTCCGGACATCATATCCTCATAAATCCGCTCCGGGTCGACCCCGGCCCGGATCAGCGCATCGCGCTGCAGGTGGAGGTGCTGATCGTCCGTCGAAACGCGCTGGTAGCCGATGAGCACCGGCGCGACGGTGGTGGGGGTTTTCGTCGTCATACGGCAGGCCTCTGGTCTCTCGGTTTCCGTAAAACGGTAAATGTTATGAGAAACCGTTTCAAGAGATAGTTTTGAGAGACCGGTTCAGGGGCACCGATCCCAGTCGCGGCTGTCTCTCAAAAACGGCCGGTTGTGAGAGACTATGCTTCCTGCCGATCTTGCGCAGAAAAATAGCGCTCCAGTACATCATCCAGTATGGCGCCACGCGGCTTTGACTGCGCAATAGACTCTTCGGTTAGCCGGTTAAAATTGTGCCGCGAGATATGTACACCTGCCCTGTCAGCGTTCGCGTACACTAATGACCTGGCCTCCTGGTTCAGCAGGCCGCCACCCGCATCCCGCAAGCGCCTGCACCCTGGCGGCTTTCTCCTGACCGTCGGGTTCAGTTGTCCTCCGCCTGCCTCCAGCAAACGCCAGGTCCATTTCAACTTGGCGATTCGCCAATCCTCTGGTGCGATTTCAAGCAGCAGCGCATTGAATTGAGGCAGATCCACAAACTCTTTTCGGTGGGCGGACATCTTCTGCCCAATCGCAGCCGATGCGCCGACATAAAAAGGCGTATTATCCGGCATCACCAGACAGTATATGTCCTTGTCACCCTCGATCTTCCAGCGGGTTAAGCGGTGCGCATTCTCTTCGGTGAGTCGAGCAGCTTCGTTCAGTATGGTGTCTAAATCGCTCATGAGTTCTTAGGTTGGGTTCTCCGTCTTCTTGATTACATTGTCCTCTTTCCATGATATTCTCGCATCAACTTTCGGCGGGATTCTCCGACCGTCTTCTCACTTCGTATCTCAACAGGCATGCGGAACTGTGAAATATAGCTGCGCTCACCCCCAACATGACGCCGAATATACCCTCAATACCGATATACTCCAGCAAGATAAATGCGGCGAAGCCAAGCACATTCCAGAAAACTATGGCGATAACGATATTCCTGAAATCGTCACTTTCATAAAACGCATCATTGTTCATATTCATCGTTCCTCTATCAGATTTTTACCCACTATGAACCAATGTCAACCATGGATATCGGTGATAACTGGCTGGCGCGTAAATCTAGGTGTCGCTTGACAGCAAGCGACGAGTCATTGGCGCTGGCTGTTCCCAGTACGGTCGTTCCACCGCAATTCAATCTGATTATCAACCCCCGATTTCGATCTTTTCCACAATATATCGCAATCTACAGTAAACGTCCCCGCCGGAGACCGGCCTTGCGACATTCAACGTCATTCTCGGAGATCAATCCGTGTTTAACCAACAGTGTTTCCGTTACGTCGATAGAGGTTGAAATGTCCTGTATTATCCGTTCATTCCTTCTGAACCGGTCGTGTGCGTGAAGCGCAAACACATTTTTCATCTTTCGCGGAAGACCAAACAGGGCAACAACCCCGGCAGCCAGCACGCTGGTCACAGAAAGCAGATTCCAGGCTGCCTCTTGAAGATCGGGTATCGATATCGGACTGTCGGCATCCAGGGAAAGAAACAGCCCAAGAGAGAGCGCGCTAAACAATAGGGTGGTTACCATCATCCAGGCCCCGAATGCCCATAACGTGGCTGATATAATATTACCGCACTGGTCCCACCAAAGTTTCGGGTCTCGTTTAGCTTTCGATAGTTCACGTTGATAATCTGTATCTACGGACATTCTCATTTTCACCCTGCAAGATACCAATCATCGTTATCCGAGCGCCGACTGACCTTGATATTCCCTCCGGGCGGGGAATCCAGGGGCAGAACCATCGCCTGGCCATTCTCATCATCTTGGGTGATCTCCGGGCAAACTGGCCCAGCTGACTCAAACTCACCGTTTTTGAGCCGATTCCAAATATCGTTGAGATTTTCCTGCTGTTCACCTTCCATTGAATCTGTCCTCCCTGTTTCTAAATGTGACCGTATACGTTTTTCAGAATATTGCGGACCCTTTTCGGATTCGCTTCAGTTTCCATGGTTTCATTTTTTTTTGAGGTCTTCTGCTACTTCAATCAAGAGAGATTTATGCGTCCTGTTTAATTTGTTTAAAAATCCACAAATCAATACCTATCACGGTTATTGCCAATAAACCGAAAAGCACCATTCCATACACCAATTCAGATTTACTCAAGTCATCAGGTGATAAATACGCCAAAATGACCGCCACGATAAAAGCAGCGTTAGCTATGTAACCTGCCCATTTGCCGGCTTTATGCAGGTGGGTTTTATTTGGTTCAGTCTCCATCTCTTTTCCTCGATTAAATCGGCCGCGCCAACTGTTCACACGCCGCCCGGGCGCGCTGTTGTTTTTCGGCCTCCGTCTGAAGCTCTTCAGCGGACTTGATCCAGGCCTCGGCTGCCAGGTACTCGCCGACCACGGGCTTTCGGTCC
>DRKN01000083.1 GCA_011051755.1 Gammaproteobacteria bacterium | reverse complement strand
GTATTATCACTCAGGAGCCTTGCGCACACTGATTGTCGATGGAATCAATTCTGGGGAAAGATTAATCAGTATGGGTACCCATTGATGGTATGAGATGCGCTTGAATGGAGGGCTTAAAAATATACATCATATTGAGAGCGCACCCTATACGGCGGTCTTTTTAAGTCGCTTGGTAACCATAGGTGCAACCCCTCTGTCTGGCATACTTTTCCTACTGACTGCGTACTATTTAACATAATCAAGAGGGGAAAGGGTACCTGTAAAGTACTTGTGGTAAGCGCTTCCTTGGAATCTGCATATCATTCGGATTTTGAGATTGTCAGCCCAAAAACCAAGTTCGTTACTGGGGAAATGTTACTGAAACCAGGCTAGTCCCTGGCCAGCGTTGCTATGGGTGTCTCGTCAATCCTTGTATGGCGCCTTTCTCCTGCTTTCTTCTCGTTATCGATATTGTGAAGTGCTTCTAATATAACGGGCACCATCAACCTGGCAGCGGCGCCAAGGTTAGGTTTTCCTTTTGATGGCAGCATGTTAATGGTGGATTTGCGACTCCTTATTTTTTTCAGATGAGACATGCAGGCACGGTTCGGTTTTGATGAGTAACAAACTGAGTTTACCTACGAAGAACTGCGGGAAATACGCGCGTAAATCGACTCTAAGATCCAGTTTTTCTTTGTGTTTTCTCTTCGCGCCTATTACAAATATTTCTTGAAGAATGCGACATGTAACCGGGTGGCTACCCCCGATGCGACCAGGAACGGAGGAAGCAGGTATTTGGGATCCATTGAGACAGGGGGGATCAGGTAGACGACCCAAAGGAGCAGGAACGACCACGCCAGGCTTCGTTTGGCGCGATGATAGATAAAGCCGGATTCCCGCTCGCCGCCGGTACGGCGCAGGTACCAGCCAACAAAGCCATCGGCCATGGCCACGGCAGTGATCAGTATCAGGAAAGGCAGCGTCAAGATCAGAATGCCAACCCGAAGGGCAAACAATTTCAGGCCGATCATGGCCGTTTCCAGGACCGGCCACAGGGCGTTTGCGAAGTCGTGTGCTGTAGCCGGCGTTTCAGCGCCGGATTGCCGCAATGTGCCATCAATGCCCGTTGAGACAAATACCTGCTCATAGAAAGCCTGGATAACGTCGACCAGAAAAGCCACCTGGGAGGGTTGCAGGTTGAGTAGTGCCACCTCTTGCTGAAAGACGGATTCCAGGTGGCGCGCGCCATTGGGAGACCAGAGGACAAATACACAGAAGATGTCCACCACCAGTACAAAAAGAGATAGCAGGAAAAACCACTTGGCCAGCCATAGCAAGCCTGTCAGTCGCGGCTGCTCAGCCATGCCGGTACTCCGACCGGGCAATATTGACGGATGCAGCGCGCCGGGAAGGGGTTAGCCACAAGGCGCGTCTCGCAGGTAATGGCCGCTCCCTTGCCAGGAGGCGTAACGCCGTGTTGCCCGGTCGGAGTACTAATTCCATAGAAGGCGAGGCGCTCCCGGCGGATGGCTTCCATGTCTTTCGGCAGCAATGGATCGCTGCCGGGCAGGGGGAGTCGCAGCATGTAGAGCCGACCGCCTTCCAGCAGTGCGAAGGCCTGGCCTTTGGGCAGCTGCACCAGGTCGGCCGGCGTGAGCATATCCATCTCCGTTTCGGTGAGCCGATCCTCGTTGCGGGTGGTGAAATCGGTGCTGGTGCCCGAGTCGTTGTTATCGGTGACCTGGAATCCCGCGCCACCGGCCTTGTTGAGCAGCGGGATGAACTCGTTGCCGATGAGTTCATTGAATTCGTCGGCATGAATGGTCTTCTTGACGCTGGTGTGGCCATCGAGCCTGGGTAGCCCCTGGGTATCGCCGTGCTTGTAGAGCTGGCCGGCGATCGAGGTCAGATCGGCAAACATGGAATTGCCCACGGCCGCGGCGACTTCGGCGGCGGTCAGCACCGTCGATGTAGTCGGGAGACAGCAGGGCGCCGATGCGGCCGCTGGTGAGTTTTTCCAGCAGGGGCAGCAGGCTGGCGGTGAGCTTGTCGAAGTAGGTCTTGTCGTATTCGAAGGCGCTGCGCAGGCCATCCGCCACGGGATCGAAGAGATTGTGTTCCTTGGCGTATCGGGTGAGGGCAATGGCATGAAAATCACGGCCCCGCAGCGCCATGGGCAGGGTTTTCTCGTTGAGGTTTCCCTCGATCCGCTGTACTGCTTGCTTCCAATCCTCGGGGGCCTCCTGGTCCAGCCACAGGTGGAAATAGTCGGTGAGCAGCGGCTCGATCGTGGTCACATAGCGGGCGATGGTGTGATAATCAGGGCGACGACCGAGGCCCACCAGGGCGCGCGCCACGACATTGGTAAACCGCCAGGCAAATTCGCGGAAGGCGGCACTGCTGCCCTGGGACGGGAGTTGGGTGGCAATACGCGACGCCACCTCCGTGATCCGCGCAAAATCCCCCACCGGGTTATAGCGCTCCGATATGTCGGGAAAGCCCAGGTGGAAGATATGAAACTGATCCAGCCGGCCGGCCCGCCGGGCCTCGGCGTGCATCCGGCGCAGCAGGTCGACATCGCCCTTGGGATCGAAGCAGATCACCACATCCCCGCAGCGGATATCCTGGGTGACCCGTATCTCCAGCAGGCGAGTCTTGCCCACCCGCGTGGTGCCGAGCACCAGCTTGTGGCCGACCCGTTCACCGATATCCATCCAGATGTCGGTTTCTTCCTCGGTACCGACACCATGGAGCGCGGCTGCCCCGCCGACGGCGGGCAGCGGGCGCAACGGATTCCAGCGACTATCCTGTTGCGCCAGTCGAGGCAGCCACGACAACAAGGGGCTGTTTTCCAGGCGGAGTTCCATGCGCCGTGCGGCCTGATAGAGTTTTCCCGGTCGCAGATAACGCTGTGCCTGTGGATGACGGGATTCCACCAGCCGCTGGGTGTGACGCTGATTCCAGCGAAAACCGCGTCCCAAAAACAGCTTGTGCCAGGAGACAGGCACCTTATCGGCCTTCAAGACGTAGCGGGGCAGCCGTCGAAGGTGGCCCTGGTAGCGACAGACACGCCAGCCTTGCCACAGGCGCCACCCGCCCAGGCCGGCGAATCCCAGGGCCGTGATTTCCGCCAGTCCAGGCAGGATGGTGCGTATTCCTACAACTATGAACACCTATTCTTGCGAAGCGTGAACACCTGCACCCCTCTCTCAAGCAGGTGCGGTATTTTTACCTCAAGTGTTCACAGTTGGTCAAGATTGGCCTGTTTTTTTCTCAT
>DRKN01000082.1 GCA_011051755.1 Gammaproteobacteria bacterium | reverse complement strand
CTCAATTGCTGGGAATTGTGACGTGAGCACAGAGGTGCGGATTATTGTCGGTTCCCATGCCTGGGAATACGCGAAGATTGATCAATCCAGGCCAAGGCTATTACTTCCACCCAATGCGTCACCAGACGCCTATTCCTGGCCGGTCGGCAATCTGGAATGTCTTGTGGTGATAGCGGGCGATATCAGTGATTCAACATTATTGCAATTAGCAAGAATCCTTTTGATATCGGGATCTCCTGTTGTTCGGATTCTCGGCAGAGAAGGCAGTCTTTCTGTTTTTCGCCCAGGTGACGATCAATGAGCCTGCCTGATATGAACCTAGCGGAATTGGATGCTGCTACAGGTATGGGTTGGCCTGAACCTGGGATAATTGCCCCCGGGCCTAGTGAAAAGCCATATCCCATTGAGGCTCTACCCAAAAGCATGAAAGAAGCGGTCACGGAAGTACAGGCCTATGGAAAGCAGCCTGGCGCAATGATAGCCACTGCAGCTCTTGGTCAGATGGCATTAGTAGCACAAGGCTTGGCGGATGTGGCGCGTGACTCTGTGCTTCGCTCGCCATGTTCACTGAATGCCTTAATCATTGGCGAGAGCGGTGAGCGCAAAACAGCAATCGACGGCATGTTCTCGCGCGGCGCAAAAGAATGGCAAGCCGAAGAGCGTGAAAATAGAATGCCTGAATTTTCCCGAGGCCAGGCAATGCGAAAAGCACTTGCCGAGCGGATCCAAAGCGTTACCAAAAAGATCGGCGCACTTGAAGTTAAGGGTAAAGCCGAAGCGGAAGCCGAACGTATAGAATTTGAACAGCGACTGAATGATTTAACTGAACAAGACCTGCAACTTCGGGTCGCACCTCTGCCTCATCTTTACTATGAGGACGTAACAACCGAAGGGTTGTCATACGCTTTCTCAACCGGCCATCCTTCCGCAATGCTCGCCAGCGATGAGGCCGGAATCGTTATTGGAGGGCGCGGCATGGCAGACGAAGCGGCGCTGGGTTTTCTGACACTATTGAATCGAATGTGGGATGGTCGAGGAGTAGTCCAAACGCGCAAACAAGCAAAAGCGGCTGACTTGGTTGGGCGGCGGTTTTCAGCTTCTCTGATGTTACAGCGTGATTTGCTGGCCAGGATTGTTGAGCGGGGTGGCCGCGGTGTTGGCTTTTTTGGGCGATATCTGATAACTGCTCCGCAATCGACAATGGGGAATCGGTTTTACTCCCTCCCGCCAAAAGATGGCCTTCCCGCATTAGATGTTTTCAATGCACGGGCCAAAGAGCTCCTTTCTATCGATCTACCCACCAATGAGAAATACGAGCTTGTTCCGCCTGTGATGACTCTCGATAAAGGGTCACTTGACCTATGGGCGGCATACCATGACACCGTAGAACGCGAGTTAAGTGATTATGGTGACTATGCCCTAGTGCGTGATGTGGGAGCAAAGAGCGCCGAAAACGCCGCACGTATCGCCTGTGTGGTGCAAATATGGGAAGAGGGCCCAGGTGGTTCAATTTCAGAACGTTATATGCAGACTGGTATCAGCCTGGCGGAGTGGCACCTTAATGAGGCTTCACGTGTTTTCTTTGATGCGGATAAGCCACAGGAAGCCAAGGATGCCGAGATGCTTAGTGCCTGGCTATGTTCGGATGGTAGAGCGCATCTTGATAAACAGATGTGTTTGCCGGTCGCGAAAATATTGCAGCTTGGCCCGTATCGATTAAGGGATAAAGCGCGGCGAGATGAGGCGCTGTTTGAGCTGGCAGAACCTGAAGTATCTCACTTGCGCCTAATAACGAACGGCCGCAAAAAGATGCTCCAGGTAAATCCCAAGCTACTCAAGGGGGCAGTCTATGAACTATAGCAACCCTTCGCAACACCCTGCTATTTTTCGCCGGCTGGGTAGGCCAATAGTGGTCAGTATTCTGCATATACTGGCACAAAGAATAGCAACTATAGCAGGTATAGCAGGATGGCTTAGAGGTGATTTTAAACACTATTTTTTAGGAGATTTAAAAGCATATGTTCAGTAAAAACACACAGGGTGATACCTGCTATTCCTGCTATTCCTGCTATTCCTGCTATTCGTATGAAAATTCACGCAACATGCTCGGCTACTTAATGAGCGGGTCCTTCCGAGGCCTCAATCATGCGGGGATACGCGGCCGCGGTTTTCGTGCAGATATTTTTCCCTATAGGGGGTTGTCGTTGACGTTGTAGAAGTTGTGTTTAATCAATCAATTGGAGAGCAAATATGAATATCCCAACACCACCAGGTATCAGAAAAGAATGTTTCGACGATGAGAATCTGTTTCGGCGCTACGGGCCGATGGTGACCGCCTACGATCCGGAGAGCTCGGTGGGCGGCTTCTACAACCTGGACGAAAAGCAATGGGTGGTCTTCTACCCGATCACGCCGGAGTCATTTGCTGATCGTGCAGCGAAGGCATACGCGGCGATCAAGGCGGAGGCGCAGTTACAAAAGGCGGTTCATTAAAAAAGGGGATTGAACTTTGCAAACAGCTTTGGTATTTTTCAAGCCAGTTGTTAGTGTACAACTCTTTGAGGCGGTTCCAATTGCTACGCGCTTGGCCGTAGGGCTCAAAAGAGGGACGGACGCTGACGCCGCAAGGCGAGGCCCCAGACACGACGCAAAGGACCCACTACGGTGGATTGTTTGCTTGTGCTTGGGGCTTCGCCTTTTTTGTTGCCTCAACTCAAGCGTTTAACGAAGGATTTTCATAATGGAAAATCAAACGAGAGAGTTGAAGATTGATACTCGCAAGGCCGACGCCAAGGCGCGTACTGCGCCGGTGGTGCTCAGTACCGAGTACCCGGTCAAGCGCGGCAACTATACGGAAGTGCTCGACCACTCTCCGGAGGCTGTTGATCTCAGCCGCTCCCCCCTGCCCGTGGTTGAAGGCCATGACACAAGCAAGCTGAATATCGGCGTTGTCGATAACTTGCGCGTGACTGGCAAGAAACTGCGCGGGGTGTTGCGCCTGGGCAATTCACAGCGGGCTGGCGAGGTATGGGATGACATCCTGGCCGGCGTGGTCCGGTCGGTGAGTATTCAATATCAAGTCAATGATTGGGTTGAGGAAGGTGACAACGTGGTGCGGGTGACGAAATTCACCCCCCTGGAGCTGAGCCTGGTTGCCGTACCTGCCGACCCGGAAGCTGGATTATTTAGGAGTATGACGATGGAAAACGAAACAGAAAACCAACGCAAGAGCCGCAGTGAGCGGCGACGTGAAAACACTGGCGCCGCCGTTGAGCTTGAGCGCGTGCGCGAACTGCTGGCCACCGGCGAGCATTATGGCGCCACCGACCTGGCCCGCGATATGATCAACAATGGCGGCACGGTGAGCGATCTTAACAAAGCCATTCTCGCACGCATGGGCAAACCGCAGCCCATCGAGGCCGAAGCCCCGGACATGCACATCGGGCTCAGCCAGCGCGAGGCCAGCCAGTACAGCCTGGTGCGGGCCATCAACGCCTACATTGACAAGGACTGGAGCCAGGCCGGGTTTGAGCGCGAGTGCTCAATGGCGGTCGCGCAAAAGCTCAAGCGCTCACCGCAAGGGTTTTTCATGCCAGTGGAGGCCATGAAACGTGATCTGAACATCGGCACGGCCACCGCTGGCGGTAACCTGGTGCCGACGGATTACCTGGCTGGCAGCTTTATCGACATCCTGCGCAACAAGACGCAGGTGATCCAGTTGGGCGCCACGACGCTGAGCGATCTGAGCGGCAATGTCGCCATTCCGCGCAAGACGAGCGCATCCACTGCCTACTGGGTGGCGGAAGGTAGCGCCCCCACGGAGAGTCAGCCGGCCTTTGACCAGGTGACACTGGCGCCCGAAACGGTGGGCGGGTTTACCGACTACACGCGCAAGATGCTGCTCCAGGGTAGCCCGGACATCGAGGCGCTGGTGCGCGGTGACCTGGCCGCGACCATTGCCGTGGAGCTGGATCGCGTGGCCATCGAGGGCTCAGGCTCCGGCAATGAGCCCACGGGCATCCTGAACGTGACCGGCATTGGCACCGTGGCCATCGGCACCAACGGTGGCGCCCTGACCTGGGATCACATTGTCGACCTCGAGGGCGAGGTGGCCCTGGACAACGCCGACGAGGGCGCGCTGGGCTATCTCACCAACTCGACCGTGCGCAAGGCCCTCAAAAAGACCACCAAGGTCTCCGGCGATGCCGGCGCGGGGTTTATCTGGGAGCCTGGCAACGAGGCCGGATTCGGCCGGCTCAATGGTTATCGGGCCGCGGTGTCGAACAATGTCCCGGCCGATCTGACCAAGGGCACTGGCACCAACCTCTCGGCGGTGATTTTCGGCAACTTCGCTGATCTGCTGATCGGTGAGTGGTCCGTGCTGGACATCATGGTCGACCCGTACACGTTCAGCAGCACGGGCACGGTGCGTATCGTGGCCCTGCAGGACGTTGACCTTGCCGTGCGGCATCCGCAGAGCTTCGCGGCGATTACCGACGCGGTTGCATAAGGGTGGGTAGGAAAGTGACACATGCCCACCAGGGGTCTGGCATCCCCGTTCCCCATGTGTCACACGGGTGGCGTCTTGTCCTCCCGGCCTTGGGTGGTTTACCCAGGTGCAAGACGCCGCACGCTACCCGGTGCCTTCTTCGATTGGGTGTCACGGCGTGCATTTTATTTATTAGGTGAAAGCAATGAGTGATTTTTTAGAATTACTGGACGTGCAGGTCAGCCAGGCAGAACTGGGCCGGGTCCTGGGCGTCACGAAACAGGCTATTTCAAAACAGGTCGGCAACGGCGTGCTTGCGCCCGAGGGGACGCTACTGGATTGGCTGCGCTCGCTGTTCGTGCATTTGCGCGACGAGGCAGCGGGCCGGGGCGGTGATGAGCAGCAAAACCTATCACGCGCCCGCCAGCGCGAAGCCGAGGCAAACGCCCAACTCAAGGAGCTGCAGTACCACAAAGAGGTGGGCAACCTTGTGCCGCTATCGGAGATCGAGCCCCTGCTGGAGTCCTGGGCGGTGGCGGCGCGATCGGAGACGCAGAGCGCGGTGGAAAAGATCGTGGCCGCCATTCAAAGCCAGCATGAGATCGAAGTCGATCAGGAAATGGTCAATGAGCAGCTTGGCCATGCGTTCAAGGCGATTGCCGACTATCCAAAGGGGATTCAAGAGCAGCCATGACAATGACCGATCTTGAGCCCGAAAGCTACACGCTGCTCCCGTGTCCCTTCTGCGGAGAGACGCCAAAGATCATCAAAAAGCGCACTTGGCACGTGGTCTGCCAGCCATGCCGTATCTGGAGCCCAGGCTGGCGGAAGGGTAAAAAGGACTTTGCCGTCGCCTGGTGGAACACGCGGGGTGGGATACCCGCCAAGCTGAGCGAGGAAAACCGACTGAAAGCACGACCTTGCCATTGAGCCGTGTATTGTCTAATCTGAGAAACGTCGTTACACATTAGCGGCCCGGATTAGCAGCCGGAAAAACAAAAGGGGCACAAGACGCGCCCGCGTCTTTTTTTGTGCGCGGCTCTCCAGTTTATGGTGGGCTGTGTTGGGCAGCCTTCGGGCTGGCCGGCATCCCTTTTGGCCGGTACTGCTAACCCTTCGCAGCCTGCCACCT
>DRKN01000081.1 GCA_011051755.1 Gammaproteobacteria bacterium | reverse complement strand
CTCGGGGATAGTTAAGCCAGCCTCCAGGGCCATTTTCAGGCGGATAGCGTTGTCGGCACTCAATGCCGTGCCTCGGCCTGGGTCGGGGCAGCAGTAAACCGGCTAGCGGCGAGCCCCATCAATGTGGCGGCCTGTTCGCCGGTGAGAGGGCCGGTGATGTCGAACTTCACGACCTCGCTGCCTTGGGTGTAAACAATCGCCACAACGCCGTTATGGTCGCAGAACCACCCGCTGATTGAATTGCCTGTCTCAAGTTCCAGGTCGGTGGCAAGGGCGGCGGTGCATTGGGGGCAAAGGTGCATTGCTTTCATGGTTCGTTCTCCAGGTGTGATATTTGAGGTTAGGTGAGGCGGATTCGAGTGTTCGGTTCGATAGGATCAAAGACCCCGCCGCGATAAAACGGATACCTCACACACTCGGCCATGATCTGCTTCGAGAGACCTGCGGTGGGCAGGCCGCACCGCGCAGCCTTCGAGTGAATCTCCACCACGGCCGCATCAAGGCGCAAGTCCTGGGGGATGTCACGGTCCAGGTTCAGGCCGGGCACATCGAGGTGCGGTTCCTTTGTGGCGACGTTCCAGCCGTAGGCGATGCCGTAGGCGGCCAACATGAATTGCAGATTCTCCACCGTGGGCAATATCTTGCCGCGAGTATCGGGGAACGCAGCCATGGGGATAATGGCCAACGGCGCATAGATCGGCTGAGGCGCCACCGGTGGGGCTGTCGGCAAGTCGGGCCGAGTCTCTCCCCGGTAGCCATATTGGTATCGTTTTTTCATCTTCGTTGTCCTTGAGTTGCATTTCATTTTTTCCACGCTCCTGGGTCGAGTGTATGGTTTGTGTATAGATGTACCCTTTCCTGTAACTTTCCCTACATAAGGGGGTATATAAAAAGTTACGGGAATGGGCGCACTCCATGCACTAACCGTGCATCACCGGCGAAAAAGGTGCCGGATTGGCTGGAATAATGCCCACATACGCAAATCCGCCACTTTTTCGCACCTTGGAAAAACCTAGATCGCGTATTTTTCTCCCAAATTTCGTCTGACTGTACACATAGCAGCCGGCCGATTCGGCCCACATTTTGTAGCTCACATAAAGCGCTGACGCGCCTATCTCAACCCCTGGAGAAAGCACGCAGCATTCATCTAGCCACTGCCGCAGCGCATCCATTTCGTTCCTATAGGCCTCCGTTGCAGCGGACACTTCTGGTGGAGGGCTCAAGCCTTCCCGCTGCCAGGCCAGACAGCCCTCGATGGCCCAGTTCAGAATCCCCGGCAGCTCCCTCAGTAGCTTGGCGATCAAGGCGCCATCCCGCTCATCCGGCGGAATTGTCACATCGAAAGGCACCAGACGGATTCGGCGCCAAATCGCGTAATCATCGCCGCGGATGACAGGGCGGTGATTTGCAGCGATCCATATTTTAAAGGCCGGAGTGAATTCAAAGGGCTGGCCGTAATTGTGGCGGGCGACGATGGTGTCACCACCGGTCAACTGCTTAACCAGGCTCTCGGCCAAGCGCTGGCCGTCCTCGATTTCCGAGGTCAACACGGCGCGCGCTCCACGCAATCGGGCTATGTCTGGCGATGCGGCATGACCATCTCGCCGGCCGACCATCAGGCTCTCGGCTGCGGCCTGCATGGCGTAGTCGCCGAGAAGGGCTTGCAAAACCTTCTGGAATACTGACTTGCCGTTGGCGCCTGTTCCGATCGTGAAAAACAGCACCTGCTCGGACGTGCTGCCGGTCAGGGTATAGCCCACGGCACGTTGCAGAAATTCGACCATTGCCACATCGCCGCCCATGACCGTATTCAGGAAGTCCAGCCATCGGGGGCATGGCGCGCCCGGCTGGTAAGAGATACCTGTGCACTTTGTTGCTAGGTCGGATCGCTCTGGGGTCTTGGGCCGTCCTATCCGCAGGTCAATAGCGCTCCCTCTGCAATTCAGCAGGAAAGGATTAGCATCGAGACTGTTCGGAGAAACCGGGCGGTCACACTCCGCCAGCGCGAGCATGCTCACCAGGCGTGACCGTGTTTCGGATTGAATGGCCCACCGTGCCAGGAGCTTGCGTCTATCGGGATCACTTTCCTCGGCAGCCTCGTGGTGAATGCTCCGAGCCACCCGTTTGGCCAAGGTCATCACCCGACCCTCGCTGTCGAAGATCCAGCGGGCGCCGTCCCAAACGATCCATGTTTTCTCTGCACCGACATAACGAAGATTCTCGCCATGCTGGTGCAGTAGCCTCTCAGCATTCCCGATGTCTGTCGTCATAAACGAGGGTGCCTCAGTGACAAGCGACGGCATGGCGATAGTCTCGAAGATGTCTGTGGCGTCGTGCTGGTAGCCAGCCCAGCCAGCGTCGTGCGCCATTTTGTATAGCGTGCGAACGGTCGTGCCGCCCTCGGCAGCAAAGCTGTCCCACGTACGCGCCACGTCCTCAGTGGAGACATAGTTCGCGCCGCCGCTGCTCCAGGCGTCGAAGTACTCCAGGGCACCGCCGCCAGCTTTGAAGGCCCGCAGGGCCGCGACCCACTCATCGCGCCCCATGCTTGGGTCGAGTGCCCGCAGGGCCGAGAGCAGCTTTCCTTGCGGCTCTGGACCCAGCGGGACAGGGTCTGCGGCTCCTTGTGGCTCCGGTATGCCATCCGGCAGGAACTCCCGCAGGATTTGCGCTGGCGCGCATGTGAGAGGCGTTGCGATGCTCATTTGATGATTCTCGTCTGGAAGGGCGCACCCTTCTGGTGGATAAAGCCGGGCAGGCGCATAACGCGAGGTAGATCGCACACGCTGACGTCTCCGTTGAAGCGCGCGGCTAGGGCCTGCTGCACGGGCTTGAACTGCTCGCGGGACAGACCTGGGCAAAGCCAGTATGCGTGGAACCGGCCGGGGGAAGATTCAACCACGATGCTCGGCGACAGCTTGCAATCGAGGACCGGCTCCAGGGGCGCGCCATCGAGGTCAACGAACACGGCGCGAACTCGCGTCACGTCTGTGGCCTTGCGCCCTTGCAGGTTGCCCTCGTTGATCATGATGAATATGCCGGCGCCTTGCTGGTTGAGCTGCGCCAGGGTGCCGGCGTGCTCAGCAAGGGTGCCGTGCATGATGCGGGTCAGATATTTGCGCTTCGGTGCGGCATCGTCGAAGGTCTGGAAGGTGACAGGACCGCCCCCTGCAAGGCAACCAATAAACTGCTGGGCCGTCTCCAGGTTCGTCTGCTGGGGCTCCGCCACCGCAGGCGGTGCGCCGGGCGCCGGGTTGCCGATGGCTTGCGTCGGTTCTATCATATCGCTGTAACCTCGTGTTGCATGAGCCCCTGCCGAGAGACTCACCGAAGCCCGCTTAGCCGCGGGCTTTGTCGTTCTGGGGGTGGGGTCAGGCTGCGGCGTGCTTCTCGCGCCACGCGTCGGGGTCTTCGTCGAAGGCATCCAGTTCATCGACACGCCAAGCAACGGCACCAGGACCGATTCGCCGGGGCATAGGGAATGCGCCGATCTTAATCCAACGATAAATAGATGCCGTAGATACGCCATAGCGCGCTTCGACGGCTGGGCGGCGGAGAAATCGAGGGGATTGAGGTTGTGCGTTGTTACTCATGTCTTGCTGCTCCTTTGCGTGGATTTGAACCAGTGAGCACAGGCTAGCAAGCCATTTTTGGGAACTCGCAGCCAGTTCCCAAAATATTTTTGAGGTGCCGCTATTTCAGCGGGTTGTAGCTGCCTGTTTTTTCCGTCACCCAGCGCCGCGATATGCCGAATTGCTCGGCAACGGTGTCGCGGACTGCGGTTATTTTATGGCGTGGATTTTTCTTGATCTCTTTGTCGATAGCGGCCTTCAGCTGCGCCGATGTTACGTTAGCCGATTGGCTGGCGCGGCCACGGTCGCCGCCTTGGTTTCGGAGAATCCCCGTTCGCAGGTTCCTGTGCAGGCGTCGCGTAGTGACGGCGGTCTCTTCCATCTCGGGGTGGTGGGCCAGAATGTCCATTTCCTCGTGTGCGGCCAGCAGGTCGTGATGCCTGTCGAGCGCCCGCCCCACCCGCCCCCTTTCGACCTCCTGGGCCAGCAGTTCGGCAGCCGCTACCACCTGTACCGCCAGGCCTTCCAGTCGGTCGGCGGGTTGCCGTGCCCCCGGCTCGCGCAGTTCGGCCCATGTGGTCGGCAGGCCGCGCTCAGCGAGTACCGCCTGCGCCTCGCTCTGGTAACGGGCCGCCGCCTCTTCCCAGCCGGCCATCAGCCCCGCCCTCCGGTGATCAGCTGCAACTTGCTGGCGCCCGTTACTGCGGGCCGGCCATTCACCAGCTCATCGAGCCAGTCCGTCCAGCGCCTCATGCCCGCCCGCTTCTCGTCGAGGTAGTCCCAGCGGTCATAGTGGCGTGATCCAACGTCGCCAAGGGCGTGCCCTTGTATGCGGTTGCGTAGCTCCAACGGCAGCCCGATGGAGCCGGCCAAAGTCTTCCAGGTGCGGCGTAGATCGCGCGGCGTGAAGCGCTCGAACGGCTCGCGGGTGCTGCTTCCTTCCGGCTCGCAGAATCGGCGGACACCTTGCAGCAGGGCGTTATTTTTTCGCGGCCCGTCGTTCTTGCTATTCGGGAACAGCCACCGGGAGTGCCCGCTGTACTCTGCCAGCGCCTTGAGTAGATCGACGTGAAACTCCGTC
The DNA here is from genome assembly GCA_011051755.1 of Gammaproteobacteria bacterium. Classification (GTDB taxonomy): domain Bacteria; phylum Pseudomonadota; class Gammaproteobacteria; order SZUA-152; family SZUA-152; genus DRQN01. The sequence continues at coordinate 1,317 of DRKN01000081.1, read as the reverse complement.
AGCGGGACAATGTGCGGCTCCAGGGTCTTGCCTCGGGTCTTGCGGCGGTCGCCGGGGATGATCCACAGCATTTCCTCCAGGTCGAACTCGCGCCACTCAGCGTGCAAGACCTCCTCCACGCGCTGCCCGGTGGCGAGCAACAGCTTCACCGCAAGGGCAAGGTCTGCGGCCATTGCCTCCACTCCCATACGTCGCCACAGGGTGCGCACCTCCTCTTTCGATAGGTGCCGCTGCCCCACTGGTTCATTGCGGACGGCGCGGCGGACATCGGCCACCGGATTGAATAGCAGCTTGAAGTCCGGGGCGATCTTTCGCCACCGTGGGTGAGTGTGCACGTCCAGGCCGAACGCGAAGGCGGCGCGCAGGTAGGCGCGTGTCCTGTTGGCCTGTATTTGGGCGCCGCGGTCAGCCACCGCGGCAATGATGTCGGCGATGTGTTCGCGGGTGACATCGCGGGCCAGCTTGTCACCGATGGCCGGCTTGATGTCCTTCTGATAAATCTGGCGGGCATGGTAGGCGCTGGGCTTGCCGTCGCGCTCCATGTCTTTCAAGTAGAGCTGAAACAACGCATCGACAGACGTGGCACTCGCCACCTGTTGTGCCTCCTGCTCCTCTTTCTCCCGGCGGCGCCCCTCCTCCACCGGGTCAAGGCGTGAGTCGTCAACTTTGCTCCGCAGGGCTGTGGCCTCTTGTCGTGCCTCCTTCAATGACATGGCCGGGTAATGGCCGAGGGTAACGGTTCGCCGCTTGCCACTTTCGGGTGACGTAAAAGACAGCCCCCACGACTTGCCACCCGCGGGGGTGATCACCAAGTGAAAGCCACGAATGGCGGTATCTCTAATTCGCGTTACATGCTTGCCGGGCCTTGCCGCCGTGATGGCCTTCTCGGTGAGTTTTTGCGCCGCCATTGTCGCTTTCTCCGCTAGTCAGTCTGTCGGTGTTGTCACGTTTGTTGTCACGTTGGGCATTGCGCTTGCGTGACAACGCGTGAAACCGAATGAGAAGACGATACGCGGTAACTCACTGTTATACAAGTGTACTTTGTACATCCTTGAGGATGCGACAGCCTGATTGAGAAGGCATGATAAGGGTAAAACTGCGCCTGTTAATCAGCCTGTCGGTGGTTCGAGTCCGCCCTGGGGAGCCATTAAAAACAAGCACTTAGGCCATTCGGCCACCCTCTCCACCTCCCTTCCCAAGTTCACGTTGTCACGTTGGGCAATTCGCTACCCCTGCGGTGGCGACACTAACTTTCTGCCCACCCACAAAAAAGCCCCGCCGAAGCAGGGCTGTATATCCCGTCGCCAGGGGGGCGCT
>DRKN01000080.1 GCA_011051755.1 Gammaproteobacteria bacterium | reverse complement strand
TGGAAGGCCAGTGGCCCTTTTCAGCGGCCGCTTTGTAGAGGGTGGCGATGGCGGCCTGGTCGACGATGCCATCGGCGCGGCTGAGGGCCACGGCCTGGTCGTACAGAGCCTGGAGTTCGGGATCCAGGACGAGGTATTGATCCTTGCTCAGGGTGGGACAGGTGGTCATCGTGGTGACCCAGGTGAACAGGTTTTTCATCTTTCGCTTTTCCTTGGCGGCGTCGCTCTGACAACCGGAGAGACTCATCAAGGAGACACAGCCGAGATGCAAGATCGGGAAATTATTGCGTACACGTTCCAATGTCATTAAGTTAAGCCTGACATCCTACTTATTTGTCGGTTGGTGGTGATGCAGGAATCCCAACATTGTTGGTTTCGTTGGGGTTCGCAAGCTCACCACCAACCTGCAAAACAGTCATAATTTTGTTAACTTCATGGCATTGGTACACGTTCCTTAATCTAGCCCCCCTAACAAAAATAGGTTCTTTAAGAAAAGCGCCTGCTTTTGGTGCTGCGATTATCGTCGTTGCAGCCTGTTTTTAGCCGGAATCCAGAGATTGCCCCCTGGGTTCCCGTCGATGCGGGAATCAGGGTATGCCAAGTCTCCCAAGCTGTCAGTTCGGGCCATCAGGCTGAATCGGGTTTGGAAAATGCGAATGCACTTGGCAAATCTCAAGCAGATGGCTATAGTTAACCCATGAGTCCGCACCAAGCCCATCACAACGTTGTCGCCGTCCCTGCCGGATCGGCGCAGGCCGTGGTGCGTCCGGGCGCTGTGTTTTATCCCTCGCTTTCCCTGCTGTTCCTACTGCCCTAGCGGCAGACAACTCTACTCCTCCTGATTTCCGAATATCCCTGTGCTGCGCGCCCGTCGCCGGCACCGACCGTGTTTATGCTGTCTGGCAGAGGCATTTTTGCCGGCCCGCTGTTAAGATAGCGCGATATCGATGGAGTCCATCATGACCGATAAATTGATTATTTTTGATACCACCTTACGCGACGGCGAGCAGAGCCCCGGCGCATCCATGACCCGCGACGAGAAGGTACGTATTGCACGCGCCCTGGAGCGCATGCGGGTGGATGTCATCGAGGCAGGGTTTCCCATTGCCAGCCCCGGCGATTTCGAGTCGGTAAAGGCGGTGGCCGATGCCGTCAAGGACAGTACCGTCTGCGCTCTTGCACGCGCCCTGGATCGCGATATCGACCGCGCCGGCGAGGCGTTGAAAGGCGCCAATTCCGCGCGTATCCACACCTTCATCGCCACCTCGCCCATCCACATGAAGATGAAGTTGCGCATGCAGCCGGATGCGGTGCTGGCGCAGGCCGTGGCGGCGGTGAAGCGGGCGCGCAGGTACACCGATAACGTGGAGTTCTCGCCCGAGGATGCCGGCCGCTCCGAGCTGGACTTTCTCTGCCAGGTGTTGGAGGCGGTGATCGATGCCGGCGCCACCACGGTGAATATCCCCGATACGGTGGGCTACAATCTGCCGCACCAGTTCGGCGCCTTGCTCGGCAATCTCATCGAGCGGGTGTCCAATGCCGACAAGGCCGTGTTTTCCGTGCATTGTCATAACGATCTTGGCCTCGCCGTGGCCAACTCGCTGGCCGCAGTGAACAGCGGTGCACGGCAGGTGGAATGCACTATCAACGGTCTCGGCGAACGCGCCGGTAATGCGGCGCTGGAAGAGGTGGTGATGGCCGTCAGCACGCGTCACGATGTCTTCGAGTGCAATGTCGATCATATCGACCGCAGTCAGATCGTGCCGTGCTCGCGCCTGGTTTCCAGTATCACCGGCTTCACTGTGCAGCCCAACAAGGCCATCGTCGGCGCCAATGCCTTCGCCCACGAGTCCGGTATCCATCAGGACGGCGTACTCAAGTCACGCGAGACTTACGAAATCATGCGTGCCGAGGACGTGGGCTGGAGCACCAATCGCATGGTGCTCGGCAAGCATTCGGGACGCAATGCCTTCCGCTCACGCCTCGCCGAGCTGGGCGTGAGCTTCGCTTCCGAGGAGGAGTTGAACGCCGCCTTTGTGCGTTTCAAGGAGCTGGCCGACAAGAAGCACGAAATCTTCGACGATGATTTGCAGGCCCTGGTCACTGAGGCCAGCCTCGAGGCGGAAAACGAGCACGTCAAGTTGGTGTCGCTGAGGGTCTGTTCCGAGACCGGCGAAACCCCCGCGGCCGCGATCACACTCAACGTCGATGGCACGGAAAAGCGCGCCAGCGCCAGTGGCGGTGGCCCGGTGGATGCCGCCTTCAAGGCCATCGAATCGGTGCTGTGCAGTGGCACCGAGCTGCAGCTCTATTCGGTCAACAATATTACCAGCGGCACCGATTCGCAGGGCGAGGTGACGGTGCGCCTGGAGCAGGGGGGCCGCATCGTCAATGGTCAGGGTGCCGACACGGATATCGTCATCGCCTCCGCCAAGGCCTACGTCAATGCCCTCAACAAGATATTTACCCCTGAAGATCGCAAGCATCCGCAGGTGTAACGGACGATGAGCGACACAGCACAACGACGTGCGTATCTACAGGCCATGGGTATCCAGGCCTGGGTGCGGCGCGCTGGAGGTTTTCCGTTGGCGGCGAGCGAGACGGCGCGGGATACCGCCCCTCTTGCGACTGACGGGGGAGCGCCGAAGGCGGGTGAAGCGGTGATGGATGCGGTGGTGGATAGCGCCGCGCAGCCGCTGGCCCCGGCTGCGCGTGCAACCACCGCGCCGCAACTCTGTGCCGCTGCACGGCCGGTGCCTGTCGGGCCGTGCGCGCAGGACGCACATACCGAGTCGTCCGTTACTTCGCGTGCAGACGTACCCACCACCACGCCACCGGGCACCGATATCAGAGGCCTTGACTGGGATGCCCTGCAGGCCGCCGTGACCCGTTGCACGGCCTGTGGTCTGCACGCCACCCGTACCCAAACCGTGTTTGGCACCGGCAATCACAGTGCCGATTGGATGATCGTCGGCGAGGCCCCGGGGGCCGACGAGGATCGACAGGGCGAGCCCTTCGTCGGCCGTGCCGGACAGTTGCTCAACAATATGCTGCGTGCTATCGGTCTGCAACGTGAACAGGTCTATATCGCCAATGTCATCAAGTGCCGTCCGCCCAACAACCGCAATCCACATGTCGATGAAGTCAGCCGGTGTCTCGATTATCTGCAACGGCAGATCGCATTGCTCAAGCCGCGTTTGATTCTGGTGGTGGGGCGCGTTGCCGCCCATAGCCTGCTCAAAGTGGATACCCCGCTGGGCAGACTGCGTGGTCAGGTGCACCACTTCTGCGCTACCCCGGTGGTGGTCACCTATCATCCGGCCTACCTGTTGCGCACGCCGCGCGACAAGGCCAAGAGCTGGGATGATCTGCGCTTCGCACGCCGTCTGGCGGAAGGGCGTGATGCTGGGAGCGGGCAGACATGAGCGCCGTGCTACAGCCGGGTGAAGTGCAGATCCGCGCCATGCTACCAATGGATGTGCGCGCGGTGATGGCCATCGAACTGGCCGAGTATCCCTTTCCCTGGACCGCGCGTATTTTTAGCGATTGCCTGCGCGTGGACTACTGCTGCCGCATCGCCGAGATCGACGGCCAGTCGGCCGGTTACGGCATCATGTCCAGTGGCGCCAATGAGGCGCACATCCTCAATGTCTGCGTGGCCAGCGCCTTCCGGCGTCGCAGCCTGGGCCGCACGTTGATGCTGCACCTGCTGGATGAGGCGGAAACCCTCGCTGTGGAGACGGTGTTTCTCGAAGTGCGCGAATCCAACCCCGTGGCGATGCGATTGTACGAGAGTCTGGGCTTCAACCCGGTGGGTGTGCGCAAGGACTATTACCCGGCGGAAGGCGGCCGTGAGGATGCCATTATCATGGCCCTGCCACTGTCCTTCCCCGTGATCTGAGGGCCGCTGCGCCGATGTCTGCCGACACTGCCGCCAAGCCTGCGGCGATCTTCCTCATGGGGCCGACGGCCTCGGGCAAGACCGACTTGGCTATCGAGTTGGCGCGTCGTCTGCCTTGCGACATTATCAGCGTCGATTCGGCGATGGTGTATCGCGGCATGGATATCGGCACCGCCAAACCGGATGCCGCGACCCTGGCCGAGGCGCCGCACCGGCTGATCGATATCTGTGACCCGGCCGAGGCCTTTTCCGCTGCGCAGTTCCGCGAACGGGCGCTGACGGAGATCGACGCCATCCTCGTCCGCGGGCGTATCCCCCTGCTGGTCGGTGGCACCATGCTCTATTTTCGCGCCCTGGAACAGGGCCTGTCACCACTGCCGTCGGCGGATCCCGGGGTGCGTGCAGGGCTGGCGGCCGAGGCCGCCGCGCAAGGCTGGCCGGCCCTGCATGCACGTCTGGCGACGGTCGATCCACGGGCCGCCGCGCGTATCGAAGCAAGCGATCCGCAGCGCATCCTGCGTGCGCTGGAAGTCTTTGAATTGAGCGGCGAACCGCTGTCCGCCTGGTTCGAGAAACCGCTGGACAATGCGCTGCCGTTTCACCCCGTGAAACTGGTGCTTGCTCCCTCGGATCGCACCGTGTTGCATGAGCGCATTGCCCGGCGTTTCCGGTGGATGCTCGATGCCGGCCTGCTGGATGAGGTACGGTGTCTGCGTGAACGCGATGATCTGCATGCGGATCTGCCCGCCATGCGTGCCGTGGGTTATCGTCAGGCTTGGTCATATTTAATCGGTGATATGGATTATGATGCCTTGCTGGAGCGCGGCGTCATCGCTACCCGCCAACTGGCCAAACGTCAGTTCACCTGGTTACGCAAAGAACAGAATGCGGCCTGGTTTGAGCCCCGCGATGAAGAATTACTGGGCAAAGTCTTGAAATATCTGCAGCCAGGCACCACATCTCGTGCGTAAGCAGCCATTTGCGCTGTGTTATGCTATGGACGCTGTATTTTTTTAGGGGCAATGCTCCGCAGCGGATGCAATCGTCGTCATCATTTGGCCAATAGTCCGGCCGATAGCGACAACAACGATAAACTCCAAGGAGAACATCATGTCAAAAGGGCAATCGCTACAAGACCCTTTTCTCAATGCCCTGCGCAAAGAACGTGTACCCGTGGCGATTTACCTGGTGAATGGCATCAAACTCCAGGGCCAGATCGATTCCTTCGATCAATTTGTGGTACTCCTGAAAAACAGTGTCAGTCAGATGGTTTATAAGCATGCCATCTCAACCGTCGTGCCGGCACGCAATGTGAAATTACCAACCAATGAAGGTGGTTCCGATTCTCCACCCGCATAACCTCCATACCGCTGGAGGCGCCGTTGTTCGAGCGCCCGGCTAAAGGGGACGGCGAGCGCGCCGTCCTCGTCCATGTGGACTTTTCCGACCAGGAAGACCGCGAAGATCTCGAGGAATTTCGTGAGCTGGCCATGTCCGCCGGGGCCGAGCCCGTGGCGGTGGTGACCGGATCGCGATGTCGTCCCGATCCGCGCTATTTTCTCGGCAGCGGCAAGGCCGAAGAGGTGCGTGAGTGCGTGCAGTCGGTGAATGCCGATGTCGTGCTGGTGGATCACGCCCTGGCGCCGTCGCAGGAACGCAACCTGGAACGCCTGTTACAGTGCCGGGTGCTGGATCGCACCGGGCTGATTCTCGATATTTTTGCCCAACGTGCGTCCACCCATGAGGGTCGTGTGCAGGTGGAGCTGGCCCAGTTGCGGCATATTTCCACCCGCTTGGTGCGCGGCTGGACCCATCTGGAGCGGCAGAAGGGCGGTATCGGTCTGCGTGGCCCGGGTGAAACGCAGTTGGAAACGGATCGCCGCCTGCTGGGCGACCGTATCAAACAGCTCAACAAGCGCCTGGATCGGGTCAGCAACCAGCGTGGCCAGGGGCGGCGTGCGCGGGCACGGGCGGAGATTTCCACCGTGTCGCTGGTGGGTTACACCAATGCCGGCAAATCCACCCTGTTCAACCGCCTCACCGAATCGCGGGTGTATGCGGCGGATCAGTTGTTCGCCACCCTCGATCCGACCCTGCGCCGGCTGGAGCTGCCGGACGCCGGCCCGGTGATTCTCGCCGATACGGTGGGTTTTATCCGCCACCTGCCGCACGACCTGGTGGCGGCCTTCCGCTCCACCCTGGAAGAGACCCGCGAGGCGGGCCTGTTGCTGCACATCATCGACGCGGCCAACGAGAATTACCGTGCTAATATCGAGCAGGTCAATGCCGTGCTGAAGGAGATCGGCGCCGAAAAAGTGCCGCAGATCGAGGTCTTTAACAAGGTCGATCGAATGCCGGGGCAGGCGCCACGCGTGGAGCATGACGAGCATGGCCGGGTGGTGCGGGTATGGTTGTCGGCGGCCAGTGGAGAGGGTGTCGATCTGCTGCTGGCGGCGCTGGCCGAATATCAGAGAACGGATGTGGTGACGGAATGTCTGCGTATTCCGGCCGGTGACGGCCGTCTGCGGGCACGGCTGTTTGCACTCGGCAAGGTGCTCCATGAGCGTGTTGACGAGAGCGGTGATCTGTTGCTGGAAGTGCGCCTGGAGCGTAAAGACCTGGAGAGTCTGCGCCGGAACGAGGGCCTTACTGCATGAGCCGGAGCGACTATGCTCAGTGCGCCGTCCAGGTTGTCTTGGCGGGTTCAGCGTGCCTGTCATGTTCTGCGACAAGGCCGCATGCGCAGGCAATGGTCACTCCCTTGTCAAGCACGGCACCCCCCCAAAATAGGCACCCTGAGGTGAGAGGCGTAACCCGCTGACAAGCCACAATCTTGGAGCGGGCCATGCCCGCGATCGCCGCCGAGCTTCGCCACAGAAAATAAGAGATAGAGAGAGTCCGTTTCGTTGATCTCTATGCCTCTGTGGCAGGAATTTTCATCGCGAGCATGGCTCGCTCCTACGGATCAGCGGGGCATTTTGCTGAAATAGATTCAACACCAGGGACGATAACGGTTGCGGGAGAGGCCCCGGCCCCCTAAAATTCACCTCTTGTGCCAGCGCTTCGCTGGCATTCAACTTTTCTACGACTGACGGAGTTACATTAGATGGCCTGGAATGAACCGGGTGGTTCCGGCAATAAAGATCCCTGGGGCGGCGGTAACCGCGGCGGCAATAATCAGGGTCCCCCTGATCTTGACGAAGTGGTGAAGCAGCTACAGCAGAAATTCAGCGCCATCTTCGGCGGCGGCAAAAAAGGCGGCGGTGGCTCGGCTTCGGGCGGTGGTAATGCCGGCTCCATCGGTCTCGGTGTGATCGCCGTGGTGCTGGTGGTGGTGTGGGTCATTTCCGGCATTTATATCGTCGATGAAGGTCGTCGTGGTGTGGTGTTGCAGTTCGGCGCTTATGCCAAGACCACCATGCCCGGTCCGCACTGGCATCCGACGTTTATTCAGAGCGTTGAAGTCGTGAACGTCGAAGAGAGTCGTGCACTGACCGTGGGCTTTCGCCAGACGGGCGGTAGCCGTCCCACCAGCAGTAGCGTGGGCCGTGAGTCGTTGATGCTGACCCAGGACGAGAATATCGTTGACGTGAAACTGGCCGTGCAATACAAGGTCAAGAGCGCCAGCGACTATCTGTTCCGCGTGCGTGATCCCGAGGTGGTGTTGCGTCAGGCCACCGAGAGTGCGATTCGCGAAGTCATCGGCAAGAGCGATATGGATTTCATTCTCAAGGAGGGCCGTGCCGATATTACCGCTCAGGCTATGAAGCTGATTCAGGAAACACTCGATCGCTACCAAGCCGGCCTGATTATCACTACGGTGAATCTGCAAGACGCCCAGCCACCGGAACAGGTGCAGGATGCCTTTGCCGATGCGGTCAAGGCGCAGGGTGATTCGGAGCGGGTGAAGAATGAGGCCGAGGCCTATTCCAACGATATCATTCCACGGGCACGTGGTAAGGCTGCCCGACAGATTGCCGAAGCGAATGCCTATAAAGAGCGGGTGATTGCCGAGGCGATTGGTGAGGCCTCCCGCTTCGATCAGGTGTTGACCGAATACCTGAAGGCTCCGGAAGTGACGCGCAAGCGTCTCTATCTTGAATCCATGGAGTCTGTGCTGAGTAACAGCAGTAAAGTGATGGTGGATGTGACGAGTGGCAATAACATCATGTATTTGCCGCTGGATCAGATGATGGGTGGACGCTCTGCTGCGGCGAGTGATAGTCGTCGTATCGTGGAAACACTCGGTGCGTCACAATCATCCGCGCTGGATAGACGTGCGCGAGACAATGTTCGCGGCAGGGGAGAACGCTAATGGGCCAGCTTAAAATTATTATTGGCGCCGTGCTGGTGATCGCTGTCTTTATCGGCTCGGCCGCTATCTTTACCGTGGACGAGCGCGAAAAGGTGATCCTGTTCCGCTTGGGTGAGATCGTGCGCACCGATTATGATCCGGGTCTCCATGTAAAGACCCCCTTCGTCAATAATGTGCGGAAATTCGATGCCCGCATCCAGACCCTGGACGCAGAGCCTGAGCGCTTCCTTACCGGCGAGAAGAAAAATCTCATCGTGGATTCTTTTGTCGAGTGGAAGATCAACGATGTGGCCAGCTTCTACACGGCAACCGGTGGCGATAGTCTGGTAGCCAACGTGCGTCTGTCGCAGATCATCAAGGACGGATTGCGTGGTGAATTCGCCAAGCGCACTATCAAGGAAGCGATTTCCGGTGAGCGTGCCGAAATCATGAAGTTCATTACGGTGCAGGCCAATAAAGAGGCCCAGGCCTTTGGTATCGATATTGTCGATGTGCGTATCAAGCGTATCGACTTTCCGGCGGATATCAGCGATTCGGTTTACCGCCGTATGCGCGCCGAACGCGAACGTGTCGCCAAGGATCTGCGTTCACGCGGTGCCGAGGCGGCAGAACGGATTCGCGCCGAGGCTGATCGTCAACGCACGGTGATTATTGCCGATGCCTATCGTGATTCTGAAATATTGCGTGGTGAGGGTGACGCCAAGGCCACTGATATTTACGCCAAGGCCTACGGCAAGGATATCGAGTTCTATTCTCTGTACCGCAGCCTGAATGCCTATAAGTCGACCTTCAGTAGTCGCGACGACATTCTGGTTGTCGAGCCGGACTCAGAGTTCTTCAAGTACTTCAAATAACACCTTGCCCGCCGGGACTTTATGTCCCGGCGGGTTTTGCTGTTTAGTGATCAACCCATTGTTCTTTCGTCTCAGCAGGCTGTTCGGATGTGGCAGGATTTATTTAGCGCGCTCGCGCTGGTACTGGTGATTGAGGGGTTGTTGCCCTTCCTGACGCCGACCGGTTATCGTAAGGCTATGCTCACCATGCTGGACATGGATGACCGCAAGTTGCGTATGATGGGTTTGGTCAGCATGCTTGCCGGGCTCCTATTCCTGTATCTGGTTAGAAATTAACTGTGAGTCGTTGTTATGAGTGGTGACCGTTGGCTGCTGCCGGAAGGCATTGAGGAACTGCTGCCGCCACAGGCCGCTGAGCTGGATCGGTTACGCCGCAAATTACTGGATCTGTTTCAGCGCTGGGGCTACCAATTGGTGATACCGCCACTGGTGGAATATCTTGACTCCCTGCTCACAGGCACCGGTAATGATCTCGATATTCAGACCTTCAAACTGACCGATCAAGCCAGTGGCCGTCTGCTCGGCGTGCGTGCCGACATGACACCGCAGGTGGCGCGTATCGACGCCCATCGTCTCGCCGACCGCGCGGGGCCGGTGCGCCTGTGCTATCACGGCACGGTGCTGAATACCCGCGACGACGGTCTGGGAGGTTCACGCAGTTTTACCCAGATCGGCGCCGAGCTTTACGGTCACGCAGGCGTGGAGAGCGACAGCGAAATGCTCTGCCTGATGCTGGAGACCCTGCACACGGTGGGCGTGGATGAGGTCTTCATTGACCTGGGCCATGTGGGTATCTTTCGCGCCCTGAGTGTCGCCGCCGGTCTCACTGAGAGGCAGGAGTCGCAGTTGTTCGATGCCCTGCAGCGCAAGGCCGTGCCGGAGATCGGAGCCCTGCTGGATGAATGGGATCTGGCCGACGATATCGGCGCCAGCCTTGCGGCGCTGGCCTGGCTCAATGGTGGTGTCGAGGTTCTGGCCCGCGCCCGGCAGTGCCTGGGCGGCGATGCGGCCATTGTCGCGGCCCTGGATCAGCTCGAAGGACTGGCGGAATTTGTCGGCCAACAACGCCCTGGCGTAGCGTTGCATTTTGACCTTGCCGAGCTGCGTGGCTACCACTACCACACTGGCGTGGTCTTTGCCGCCTATGTGCCGGGGTCGGGACGCGCCATTGCACAGGGTGGGCGTTATGACGATATTGGCCGGGTGTTCGGCCGTTCACGTCCCGCCACCGGCTTTAGCGCCGACCTCAACGGTCTGATGAGACTGGCGGGCATGAAACCTGCGGCTAGCAGTGGCATTTTCGCCCCGGTCTGCGAGGATACGGCCCTGCAAGCCAGTCTGGCGGAAAAGGTCGTTGTCTTGCGCGCCAGTGGCGAGCGGGTGGTGGCCGGCCTGCCGGGGCAGTTGGGGGGGGCGGCCGAGGCCGGTTGCGAGCGTATTCTCGTGGCCGTCGATGGCCAGTGGCTGATTCAGGATTTGCATGTATAAAAGGTGAGCGGTAGTTATGGGTAAGAACGTGGTAGTGATTGGCACCCAGTGGGGTGACGAAGGCAAGGGCAAGATCGTCGATTTACTCACCGAACAGGCCCATGCGGTGACGCGTTTTCAGGGTGGTCACAATGCCGGCCACACCCTGGTTATCGATGGTGAAAAGACCGTCCTGCACCTGATCCCGTCCGGCATTCTGCGCGAGGCTGTCACCTGCCTGATCGGCAATGGCGTGGTGGTGTCGCCGGCCGCGCTGATCGAGGAGATTGAGATGCTGGAGGCGCGCGACATCCCCGTCACCGAGCGTCTGCGTATCTCCGAGGCCTGTCCACTGATTCTGCCCTATCACATCGCCCTCGATCAGGCTCGTGAGCGTGCGCGTGGCGAGGCCGCCATCGGCACCACCGGACGCGGCATCGGCCCGGCTTATGAAGATAAAGTATCGCGTCGAGGACTGCGCCTCGGCGACCTGTTCCACCGTGAGCGCTTCGCTGCCAAGCTGGGTGAGGTGCTGGACTACCACAACTTCGTCCTGCAGCACTATTACAAGGCCGAACCGGTGGACTTTCAGCAGGTACTGGACGCGGCCCTGAGCCTCGGTGAGCGCATCAAACCGATGGTGGCGGATGTGCCGGACTTGTTGTATCAGACGCAAAAGCGTGGTGAGAGCATTCTCTTCGAGGGCGCTCAGGGCGCCCTGCTGGACATCGACCACGGTACCTATCCCTACGTGACTTCGTCCAACACCACTGCCGGCGGCGCCGCCACCGGCAGTGGTGTGGGGCCGGTGGCCTTGGATTACATTCTCGGTATAACCAAGGCCTACACCACCCGTGTTGGTTCCGGCCCGTTTCCCACCGAGCTATACGATGGCGAAGAACTGCTGGATTCGGTGGGCGAGCATCTGGCCAGACAGGGAAATGAATTTGGTTCCACCACCGGTCGCGCACGTCGTTGCGGCTGGTTCGATGCCGTGTCCCTGCGCCGCGCCAATCAAATCAACAGTATCACCGGCCTGTGTATCACCAAGCTGGACGTACTGGATGGTCTGGAGACCATCCGCATTTGTGTGGGTTATGCCTGCGGCGGTGAAGACCGCCTGACCCCGCCGGTGGGCGCGGAGGCCTTTGCCGATTGCAAGCCGGTCTACGAAGAGATGCCGGGCTGGAGTGAATCCACCGTGGGGGTAAAAAAATACCATGAACTTCCGGTCAATGCGCGCGCCTACCTCAAGCGTATCGAAGAAATCACCGAGACGCCCATTGCGATTATTTCCACCGGCCCGGATCGCAACGAGACCATTGTCCTGCAACACCCCTTCGACTGACACCCGCAGATAGCAGGCATCCACGCCGCGACGCCTTCTACCAAGACTGGGAGAGGGTTCGCTAAATGCGGACATGGACGAAACAAGAAAGGCTGGCTGCATCAGCAAAGCGTAGCGGGTGAATTCTTCCCAATACCCCGCCCCTTGGGGCGGGGTATTGGCTTCAGACACTGAAGCGTTGCCCACTGACGCCCTTGCTGTCCGGGCCCATCAGGTATAGGTAGTCGGCCATGATGGTGTCGGCTTCGGGGATGGTATTGGGGTCTTCGCCGGGGAAGGAGAGGGCGCGCAGACGGCCGCGCACCGGGCCGGGGTCGATGCTGTTGGCGCGGATATTGGTGCAGCCCCCCAGTTCATCGGCGAAAATTTCCATCATGTTTTCGACGGCCGCATGGCTGATGCCGTAGGCGCCCCAGTAGGCCTTGCCCTGCCGGCCTTCGCGGGTGGAATTGAAGATGATCGAGGCGTCGTTGGATTTGCGCAGCAGATCCAGGCAGGCGCGTGTCATCAGGTAGGCGGCGTTGAGGTTGACCTGCATCACCCGTGACCACAGGGTGAGGTCGTAGTGGTCGAGGGGGGTGAGCGTGCCCAGCATACCCGCGGCATGCAGGATGCCGTCCAGTCGCCCGAATTCATCGTGCAGCATGTCCGCGATCTTGACGTAGTGTTTGGGTGAGGCCTTTTCCAGATCCAGCGGACAGATGGCTGGACGGGGATGCCCGGCCTCGACGATGGCGTCGTAGATCTTTTCTGTTTTTACCTGACGGTTGTCCAGCAGCGCCACGCTGGCGCCGTGGGCCGCAAAGGCCTTGGCGGCGGCGCTGCCGATGGCGCCGGCGGCGCCAGTGACGAGGATGATACGCTCTTTGAGTAAATCAGGCTGAGGTTGGTAATCTTTCATGGTGTTGCTTTCCGCTTTGGTTTTGAGAATGCCCGGTTGTTTGTCGGCTATCGAGTGCGCCAGGCAATCCATAGTTTGTGCAGCGGGCTGAGTGAAATCTGTTCGTTCAATGCATGGAGGTTATTCTTCCGCCGTCTTTTCTGTCGTTTTTGTTGCCATTTTTTCAGCAGGGCGCGATGAATTGCGCACAGGATCAGGCTGTGTCGCTGTGCGGCGCGATCCTGTACCGGCAGCAGGTTCAGGGCCTGCCCGAAATAATCGTCGATACGGGCAATGTGTGCCGCCAGCAGGCTTTGCATGTTATCGCCGTAGCGTGCCTGAATGAAGTCTTTTTGCGATATAGCCTGTTGCGATACCTCATCCCGGGGCGGATAGATTTTCCCCCGCCGGGTATCCCTATTGCGCAAAAGATGACTGAACTGAATGGCGGTGCCCAGCTTGCGAGCATAGTTGAGCGTTTCGGGCTGCTGGAAGCCGCAGATTTTCGCCGTTAGTTGCTGCAGGGCTCCCGCAACGTGCTGGCAATAAATCTCCAGTTCGGCGAAAGAGGTGTAGGCCGCTTGCCGCAGATCCCGTTCGTGGCCCTCGATGATGTGCAGAAATTGCATCTGTGGCAGCTCAAATGCCGCCAGCGCTGGCTGCAAGGCTTGGCACACCGGGTGCGTGGCGTTGCCCGCATAGGCGCGGGTGATTTCCGTGCGCCACCATTGCAGTGTTTGCAGGGCGATGTCGTCATCGCGACAGTCGTCCACGACCGCTCCGACTTCCCGTCCGAAGGCATGCACGGCGATGATGGCCCGGCGCTGCTCCGACGCTTGATACAGCAGGCTGTAATAGAGACTGGAGCCACTGGGGGCGGCTTTTTCCTGGCAGTAATCGTCAGGCGTCATGGGTCTTTGTCTGGGCGTGGGGGAAGAGGGGAAGAAATAATGGGCGGCAGATAGTGGTGAGTGGATTGCGGCGTTATTATACGCAGCAAAGCAAGCAATCATCCATGTAAATACCATCGATTGAGGACAAACGATGCAAAGCCTTTGGAATGACGCCGAGGTTCGGGCCT
The DNA here is from genome assembly GCA_011051755.1 of Gammaproteobacteria bacterium. Lineage (GTDB taxonomy): Bacteria > Pseudomonadota > Gammaproteobacteria > SZUA-152 > SZUA-152 > DRQN01. The sequence goes on along the minus strand of DRKN01000080.1, from coordinate 23,835 downwards.
GTGGCGGGGATGTACTGAAGTTGCGGGTTTATACATCACGACTGCTGGGGCGCGAGCCCTCGCTGGTGTTGCACGGTGGTGGCAATACCTCGGTGAAGGCCGAGGCCAGGAATCTTTTCGGCGATGCGGAATCCGTGCTCTACGTCAAGGGCAGCGGCTGGGATCTGGCCACCATCGAGGCCGAGGGTTTCGCCCCTGTGCGTCTCGATGTGTTGCAACGCATGGCCGCGCTGCCAACGCTGGCCGACCCGCAGATGGTGCGCGCCCAGCGCGCGGCGATGACCGACCCCTACGCCCCCGATCCCTCGGTGGAGGCCATCCTGCACGCCATTATTCCCTTCAAGTTTGTCGACCATACCCACGCCGATGCCGTGGTGACGCTGACCAACACCCCCGATGGTGAGGCGCGCATCCGTGCACTCTATGGTGAACGTGTGTTGGTGGTGCCTTACGTCATGCCCGGCTTCGTGTTGGCGAAGAAGATCTGGGAGATGACCGCCGCTATCGACTGGTCGCAGCTCGATGGCATGGTACTGATGAACCATGGCGTGTTCAGCTTCGCCGACGACGCACGCGCGAGCTACGAGCGCATGATCGCGCTGGTGAGCCAGGCCGAGGAGGCGCTGGTGGCAGAGGGGGCGGCGGTGGTCTGTGCCAACGACCAGCCGGGTACACCGCAAGCGGACGAGCTGTTAGCTCTGAGCGAGCTGCGCCACGCCGTGTCCACTGCCCGTGGCAGGCCGGTGGTGGTGCACTGGGATCGCTCCGCCGAGGCGCGCGGTTTTAGCGCCCGTGACGATGTGGCGGATATCGTCACCCGCGGCCCATTGACCCCGGATCACGTCATTCGCACCAAGCGCGTGCCGCTGATTGTGTGCGAGGGTGCTGACACCACTCGCTATGCCGACGAATACCGCACCTACTTCGAGCGCAATGCGACTCCCGACCTGACCTGCCTCGACCCCGCCCCGCGCTGGGCGGTATGGCCTGGTCACGGCACCCTGGCCTTTGGCGCCAGCGTGAAAGAGGCCGGCATCATCGCCGATATCAGCCGTCACACCGCCGCCGCCATCCAGCGTGCTGAATGCCTGGGCGGTTGGCGCGCATTGCCGGAGCGTGACATTTTTGCGGTGGAATACTGGGATCTGGAGCAGGCCAAGCTACGCAAGGCCGGCCTCTCTGCTGGCACACAGGTTGAATTCGCTGGCAAGGTGGCGTTGATCACCGGCGCCGCCAGCGGCATCGGTCGCGCCTGTGCCGATGCCCTGCATGCGCGTGGCGCGGCGGTGGTGGCGCTGGATATCGACCCGGCGGTGACAGAGTACTTCAGCACCGCCGACCGTTTTGGCATCGTCTGTGATATGACCGACAGCGCCGCCATACAGGCCGCTGTGGCTCAGGCCGTGATACGGTTCGGTGGATTGGATGTGGTGGTCAGCAATGCCGGTAACTTTCCCGCCAGCCTGCGTATCGAGGCGATGGCCAGCGAGGTTTGGGAACGCAGCCTGCAACTCAATCTCACCGCTCATCAGCGCCTGTTGCAGTATTGTATCCCCTACCTGCAACGCGGCCTGCAACCGGCGGTGGTGCTGATGGCTTCAAAAAATGTGTTGGCGCCGGGCCCGGGTGCGGCGGCCTATTCCGTGGCCAAGGCCGGTCTTACCCAACTGGGCCGGGTGGCGGCGCTGGAGCTGGCGCCACTGGGCATTCGCGTCAACATGCTGCACCCGGACGCGGTATTCGATACCGGCATCTGGAGCGACGCGGTGATTGCCAGCCGCGCCAAGCACTATGGCATGACGCCGCAGGAATACAAGACCAAGAATCTGCTGAAAGTGGAAATCAGCTCCGCCGACGTGGCCGACATGGTCTGCGCCCTGGCCGGGCCGCTGTTCGCCAAGACCACCGGCGAGCAGCTGTCCATCGACGGTGGTAATGATCGGGTGATCTGATGATTGCACAGGAACCCGATAACGATGCGGTTCGCTACCGCTCACCAGCACCCTACATCGATGCTCGAAACAACGTTCCTTGACACGCCGGCGTCAGCAATCCATGCAATAAGCAACGCGGATCAATCTGACGGTTTAAAGGCGGTGGTTTTAAACCTTTGATGGGGGCAACGATTCACCACGGAGAATACAGAGAACGCATTGTGCGCACAAATTGTGAATAGACGCCTCCCCGTGAATTTCATGACCTTGTAGCGAGCTGATGCCGATTATAGTCACTGGTTGGGACAAATAAACCTGAACCCTCGGATTCAGGATAAATACAGGAAATTAAAGGAGAAGCAGCATGATAAGGGGAAGTTGCCTGTGCGGCGTCATTGCATACGAAGTGGAGCCGTTGGCCGGAAAAATATTTAACTGCCATTGTTCGCAGTGCCGAAAAGCGCATGGCGCGGCCTTCGCGACCCAAGCCTTCGCAGATGGTAAAACACTGAAGTTCTTAAAAGGTGAAGAGCTTCTGAAGGAGTACTCAGGGCATAGCGGCATGCGGGCTTTTTGTTCTGTTTGTGGCTCAAGGTTGATGAATTATGCGCCTGATAAAAGCCTGTATCTAAGCGTCGCCTTGTCGTGTGTGGATGATGAAGACGGGCAACCCTATGCGGGTAAACCGGTTGCGCACGCATTCGTGGATTCAAAGGCCGCTTGGCATACACCCAATGACGATATTCCTTCATACCCGGGTATACCGGATGGGGCGTTGGACTGATTGGTGACATTCGCAGCGCCGGTTTGCATTGTCATATACTCGTCATATAGCTGTGCTTAAATAGCCCGACATGGTTTCGGAGTTGTGACAAACATGGCGAGTCCCCTGATATTGGTGGTGGAAGATGAACCGGCGGTTCGCGACATGATTGGCCTGACGCTGGAACAGGCCGGCTATGCATGGATTGCGGCGGGCGATGTGGCCGAGGCGCGATGCCGTCTGGCCGATGCCTGTCCGGATCTGGTGCTGCTGGACTGGATGTTGCCGGGGCAGCAGAGCGGGCTGGACTTTGCCCGTCAGATGCGCCGTGAGGAACTGACCCGGGATTTGCCGGTGATTCTTCTCACCGCGCGCGATGCCGAAGACGACAAGATCCGTGGACTGGATGTGGGCGCGGACGATTATGTCACCAAACCGTTTTCCCCGCGTGAACTGCTGGCACGCATCAAGGCCTTGCTGCGGCGCGCCGGGCCGGCCGGTGATGAGGCAGTGATCAGCATGGGCGGCCTGACACTGGATGCCACCTCACATCGCGTGCTGGCCAGGGATGAAAACGTGGCACTCGGTCCAACCGAGTTCAAGCTGCTGAGTTTTTTCATTCACCACCCGGATCGGGTCTACAGCCGTGACCAGCTTCTCGACCGGGTATGGGGCAGCAATGTCTACATCGATGACCGCACCGTGGATGTGCATGTGCGGCGTCTACGCAAGGCCTTGTCACCCCATGGCTGCGACCGCCTGATCCAGACAGTGCGCGGTGTCGGTTACCGGTTCTCGGAACAGGAATAGTGCGCAATCCCTGGATCAGCGAGGCCTGGCGTGGTGGATTTCTGCTCGGCGGGGCCTGGTTTGTCGGCTGGCTGATCGGTCGGCCGGAGACCCTGCTGCTGATCGCCATGGGCATTTATCTGGCTTGGCATCTGTACAACCTCCGCCGTCTCGAACGCTGGTATCACAAGCGCAAGCGCTTCCATCCCCCTGCGGCCGGCGGCATCTGGGGCGAGGTATTTTACGATATCTATCAGTTGCAGCAACGTAATCGCAAGCGAAAACGCAAGCTGGCGCGTATGCTGACACGTTTCAATGAGTTTACCTCGGCGATGCCGGATGCCATCGTGGTACTGAGTGAAGATGATCAGATCGAATGGCTCAACAAGGCCGCGGAGAGCTACCTCGGCTTGCATGCCAAACAGGATGTCGGCCAGCGCATCGACAACCTCGTTCGTCATCCCCGTTTCGGTCATTTTCTTAGCCGGGGTGATTACTGCAAAACGCTGGAGCTGCCATCGTCCATGGGCAATCGGCACACACTGTCTATCCGTATCGTGCCTTATGGTAATCGGCGGCGTTTGCTGGTGGTGCGTGATATCACGCGCATGAAACACCTGGAGCGGGTACGGCAGGACTTTATTGCCAATGTGTCGCATGAATTGCGTACGCCGCTGACGGTGATCGCCGGTTATCTGGAAAACATGGCCGATGCCGGTGACGCATGTTCGCAACATTGGGGCAAGAGTATCGAGCAGATGCAGGGGCAGTCACGGCGTATGATTCGTATCGTTGAAGATCTGCTGACACTGTCTCGCCTGGAAGCCAATAATGCCCCGCCATTGCACGATGCCGTTGCCGTGCCGGTCATTCTGGCGACGATTCACGAAGAGGCCGTCGCCCTGAGTGGCGAGGCCGGCCATGAGATTACCCTGGATGTCGACCGCTCACTGTGGTTGCGTGGCGGGGAAAAGACCCTCTACGGTGTGTTTGCAAACCTTGTCTTCAATGCCGTTCAATATACGCCACCGGGCGGCACCATCCATATTCACTGGTATAAAAAGGGCGACGCCCTGTACCTGGATGTGCGGGATTCCGGTATTGGCATCAGCGCGCAGCATCTTCCGCGTCTGACCGAGCGTTTTTATCGCATCGACCCCGGCCGCTCGCGGGAATACGGTGGCACCGGGCTGGGGTTGGCCATCGTCAAGCACGGCCTTGAGCGCCATGCCGGCCGGCTGAAAATCGAGTCCCGGGTGGGGGAGGGGAGCCTGTTTCGCTGCGTGTTTCCGGTCGATTTGGCGATTCAGCGCACAGAGTAAATAGGCCGTCCCGATTTGTGCGCACGGTGCACACTACCCTTGCTCGTAGCGTGCGCATGCTTTCATATTACTGTCACATTGACAGCGCATACTTTTCCGCACTGATTTAGCCGATATTCAAACCTGATCAATAACGGAGATTTGTCATGTTCAATCCCAAGATACTGGCGCCAGCCCTGCTGGCTGGACTGACCTTTGCAGGTGGTGCCATCGCCGCCCAGCAGGTCGACCCGAACCTGCATGATTATCAGCCCGCCAGCGGTGTGTCCGGCAACCTGTCCAGCGTGGGTTCAGACACCCTCGCCAACCTCATGACGCTGTGGGCCGAGGAATTCAAGCGCCAATATCCTAACATCAATATTCAGATTCAGGCGGCCGGTTCCTCGACGGCGCCACCCGCGCTGACCGAAGGCACGTCCACGATCGGTCCCATGAGCCGCAAGATGAAAAGCAAGGAAATTCAGGCCTTTGAAAACCGCTATGGTTACAAGCCGACGGCCATTCCCGTTGCCATCGATGCCCTGGCCGTGTATGTGCACAAGGACAATCCTATCAAGGGCATGACCATTGCCGAGGTCGATGCGATTTTTTCAAGCACCCGCAAGTGCGGCGGCAAGAAGGACATCACCCGCTGGGGAGACCTGGGCCTGGAAAGTTCCTGGAAAAATCGTACGATCCAGATCTACGGGCGTAACTCCGTATCCGGTACCTACGGGTATTTCAAGAAAAAGGCATTATGCAAAGGTGATTTCAAAAACACGGTCAATGAACAACCGGGTTCCGCCTCTGTCGTGCAGTCAGTTTCCAGCTCGCTGAACGGTATCGGTTATTCCGGCATCGGCTACAAGACCTCCGGCGTGAAGACGGTGCCCCTGGCCAAGAAACCGGGTCAGCCCTACATCGAGGCGACGCCTGAGAATGCCACCAACAAGATATTCCCCTTATCCCGCTTTCTCTACGTCTATGTGAACAAACACCCGAATAAGCCGCTGCCTCCCCTGGAACGTGAATTCCTCAAAATGGTGATGTCGAAATCGGGTCAGGAAGTGGTGATCAAGGATGGCTATGTTCCCCTGCCCAGCAAGGTTGCTGACAAGGTACTGAAAAAATTGCAGTAATTGTATGACCTGAAGCAGAAACCGCCCCCCTCGATGGGGGCGGGAGACGACAAACCCCGTCATGATCGACGGGTTTTTTCTTTTTGAGAGGGGGGTAACGTCGCGTCATTGATAATCCATGGAGCGGTATTTGTAGTAAAATCACTTCTCTTCTTAATCTCTTCGGGTCAGATTCCCCGCAGCCCGCCTACCAAAAGTAGGTTCTTTAAGAAAAGCGCCTACTTTTGGTGCTGTGATTATTGTTATTCCCGCCTGCACGGGAATGACGGGATTCCAGGCTTCTCAAGTTTTAAGTCCATACCATTTCTATCAGAAATGGTATCTATGGCAGGCTCCTGATTGACAGATAAGTTCAACATATTGCACATAAAAAATTTCGGCACTACACTTGCCCTTTAGCCTGTACAATTGTTTGCAAGAGAGAAACATGAAATTGGTATTTGCACATATTGATGAGGATGATTTGCTTGCTTGCTCTGAGCTATATGTTGCTACTTTCCGTGCCCCCCCCCTGGAATGAGGAATGGAGCATGGAAGATGCTTTTGAAAGGCTCAGTGATTTTCTGGCCTGCCCAAAATCCATTGCGATAAAAGTTTTACAAAATGAAAACATGTGTGGTTTCGTCTTTGGAAAAATACTGCAATGGAATGGCTCTACATCTTATGACCTGGAAGAAATATGTGTTAGTAGCGATTTGCAAAAAAAAGGGGTGGGGAAAAAATTGATGGGTAGGCTTGAAGAAGTCCTTGTGGAAAAAGGGGTATCGAAAATACACCTCATTACCCAAAGAGATAGTGTTCCATCAAGTTTTTACTCGTCCCTAGGTTTTTCTGCAATCCAAAATCTTGTGATAATGGGCAAGAATATTGACTGAACGATCACCGACTAAAGTCGATGGGTTCTGGGCAGCTTGCTAAAAAACACGTAGCTGAAAGCTGACTGGCTAAAGCCGGTGGTTTTAACCTATTGATGGAAAATATTTACACCCTATCGAATACAGTCTTGGCACCTTGGCGGTTTAAAAATAGTTTTATCTCTGTGGTGAGCAGGCAATGATGTTTAAACCCAAATGTCCGAATTGACTCGCAGCGAACTGAATACCCTCTATAACGCCCTCGACGACTGTATGACTGCCGACCACCCGGCGCTGCGCAAGCGTCTGCACGGGCTGCGTCATGCCTTGCAGGTGGGGCGCGAGTCGGGCAGCAAACTGAAGGCCTTGAAAAAGGACATCGAGGCCTCGTGCGCCTGCGTCGTGCAGCGGCGAGAGAGCCTGCCCGCGGTCAATATCAACGAAGACCTGCCCATCGGCGGTCGTTGGCGCGATATCGCCGCGGCCATCAAAAAACACCAGGTCGTCGTCGTGGCCGGTGAGACCGGCTCCGGCAAGACGACTCAGCTGCCCAAGATCTGTCTTGCTGTGGGGCGCGGCAGCGCCGGGCTCATCGGTCACACCCAGCCACGCCGCATTGCCGCACGCAGCGTTGCCACACGCATTGCCGAAGAACTGAACACTGAGCTGGGGCAGGTGGTGGGTTACAAGGTGCGTTTTTCCGACCATATCCGGCCAGAGGCTAACATCAAGTTGATGACCGATGGCATCCTGCTGGCCGAGTTGCAGGGGGATCGTGTGCTCAGCCAGTACGACACATTGATCATCGACGAGGCCCACGAGCGCAGCCTCAATATCGATTTCCTGCTCGGTTATTTTAAACGCCTGCTGCATAAACGACCGGATTTCAAGCTGATTATCACCTCGGCCACCATCGACACCGGACGATTTGCGGCGCATTTCAGCCCTGCGCCGGTGATCGAGGTCTCCGGGCGCAATTATCCGGTGGAGATCCGTTACCGCCCGCTACAGGGCGATGCTGATGAGCGGGATCGCGATCAGCAGCAGGCCATTCTCGATGCGGTGGACGAAGTCGCGGCCATCGATCACCGGGGTGACATCCTCATCTTCCTCAGTGGCGAGCGCGAGATTCGCGATACCGCCGAGGCCTTGCGTAAACATCATCCCGCGCACACGGAGATCCTGCCGCTGTATTCACGTCTCAGCGCGACGGAGCAGAACCGCGTTTTCAAGAGCAGTGCGCGGCGGCGTATTATTTTGGCGACCAATGTCGCCGAGACCTCGCTCACGGTGCCGGGTATCCGTTACGTCATCGACCCCGGCAGCGCGCGCATCAGCCGCTACAGCACCCGCAGCAAGGTGCAGCGCCTGCCCATTGAAAAAATCGCCCAATCTTCGGCCAATCAACGTGCCGGGCGCTGTGGACGCGTCGCCGCCGGCGTCTGTATCCGTCTGTATTCGGAAGAGGATTTCCTCGCCCGGCCCGAATTCACCGAGCCGGAACTGCGCCGCACCAACCTGGCTTCGGTGATCCTGCAAATGCGCCAGCTGGGGCTGGGTAATCCGGAGGAATTTCCCTTCATCGATCCACCGGATCGGCGCTTCATCCACGATGGCTATCGCCTTTTACACGAGTTGGGTGCATTGGATGAACACAATCAACTCACGCCCCTGGGCCGGCAGCTGGCGCGTTTGCCGTTGGATCCGCGCATCGGCCGTATGATTCTTGAGGCAGGGCGGCAGGGCTGTCTGAGCGAGGTACTGGTGATCGCCAGCGCCCTGAGTATTCAGGATCCGCGCGAGCGTCCGCAGGAGAAACAGCAGCAGGCCGACGAACAGCACCGGCGGTTTGCCGATGAATACTCGGACTTTGTCAGCCTGTTGAATCTGTGGCGACACTTCGAGGAACAGCGTAAACACCTGTCCAACAGCCAGTTGCGCAAATACTGCCAAAAATCCTTCCTCGCCTTCATGCGCATGCGCGAGTGGCGTGAAACCTGGCAGCAGTTGAAGACGCAGGCGCGGGATATGGGGCTGAGTATGAACAGTGAACCTGCCGATGATGCGGTTTTGCACCGCGCCCTGCTCACCGGTCTATTGGGTAATCTCGGTCATCGGTTGGAGCAGGGGGATAATAAGCCCGCTGCGGTAAAGGGTCGCACCTCCCGGCCGCGCAAGGGCCCGCAGAAATATCAGGGCGCGCGCAATTCGGTATTTTATCTCTTCCCCGGTTCGGCGGTGGCGAAGAAACGCCCCAAGTGGATGATGGCGGCGGAGGTCGTCGAGACCCGTCGGCTCTATGCGCGCGGCATCGCCCGCATCGAGGCGGAGTGGATCGAACCGCTGGCGCGGCATCTGGTCAAGCGTAGCTACACGGAGCCACGCTGGGACGTGCGGCGTTCACAGGTCACGGCGCTGGAGACGGTAAGCCTTTACGGCCTGCTGATTCAGTCGGGAAAGCGGGTGCATTTTGGCCCTATCGATATCCCGGTGGCGCGTGAAATCTTTATCCGTGAGGCGCTGATTGCCGGTAATTACCGGCCCACCACCCGGCGTGGACAGAAGGGCGACGCACCCGGGTTTATGCGTCATAACCAGGCCCTGATCCGTGAGGCGGAGGATATCGAGGCACGCGGCCGCCGGCGTGACGTGCTGGCTGACGAGGCGCAGTTGTTTGCTTTTTTCGACCAGCGTCTGCCCGGGCATATCCACAGTGGTGCGTTGTTTGAAAAGTGGCGCAGGCAGGCCGAGGCCGATGCAGCGGATCTGCTCAAACTGCCGCGTGAGCTGGTTATCCATCCCGGGCGCGCCAGCCTGGGTGATCGCGAATATCCGGGTGAGATGGAGGTCAACGGTGTGCGCCTGCACCTGCGCTACGGTTTCAATCCGGGCGGCGAGGACGATGGCGTCAGTGCGTTGGTGCCGCTGGGGGCGCTCAACCAGCTTGACCCCGAACCCTTCGAATGGTTGGTGCCGGGGTTGCTGGTGGAGCGTGTCACGGCACTGCTCAAGGGCCTGCCCAAACCCATCCGCAAGGCATTGGTGCCGGTGCCGGATACGGCCGCCTCGCTGCTGCGGCGACTGTCCGATGAGCGGCCCGGCGGAGGCCTGCTGGCCACCCTGGAATGCTTGTTGAAACAGCATTATGGTGTCGATGTGCCGGTGGATGCCTGGCCCGTGGCGGCCTTGCCCGACCATCTGCGTATGCGTTATGCGGTCATCGATGCCGGGGGCCGGGTCATTGCTCATGGCCGCGACCTGCCCGTATTGCAGGCGAAGTTCGGCAAACACGCCAGTGACGATTTTGTACAGACGCTGGACAAACACCACTGGGAGCGCAGTGATATCCGTCGCTGGGATTTCGGCGATCTGCCGTCCTTCGTCGAGATCGAACGTGCCGGCAGCCACTTCCGTGCCTTTCCGGCGTTGGCGGTGCAGGGCGACGGCAGTTTGGCCATCCAGCTCTTCGATGCCGAGGCGCGCGCCGCTGAGGCCCACCGTGCGGGTCTGCGCGCACTGGTGACCCAGACCCTGCCCAAGCCCTGCAAGTATCTGCGTCGTAACCTGCCGGGCATCGACAGCCTGTGCCGGCAATACGTGGGCATCGACAGCTGTGAGGCACTGAAAGATGATTTACAGGCGCTGATCATCGATCGCTGTTTTTTCCCCGACGGTCATGATGTCCGCAGCCAGTCCGATTTTGAGTGCATCATGGATGTTCGACAGCCAACACTGATGACGGTGGCGAGTGCGGTGGGGCAGCTGGCCGGCGATATTATTGCCCGCCATCATGCGCTGCAAAAACGGCTGCGCGGTCAGCTACCTATTCAGGCCATGGATGCGGTAAAAGATATCCAACAGCAATTAGCGGCACTGGTTTATCCCGGTTGCCTGATTCATACGCCCTTTGAATGGTTGCAGCATGTGCCACGCTTTCTGCGCGCGGTGGAACAGCGTATCGAAAAATTGCAGCAGACGCCGGCAGCCGACAAGGAACGGATGGCAAGGTTAAAGCCATTTATTGCTATTTATCAGCAAAAACTGGAACGCAAGAAAAAAGTGGAACCTGCTTTGCTTCAGTTGCGTTGGATGCTGGAGGAATATCGTGTTTCAGTGTTTGCCCAAGCATTGAAGACCTCGCAGCCCGTTTCCCCGAAACGCCTGGAGGAAATAATTGAGAACACCCCCTAATTTTACGCCGTTACATTTAAGGTTGAGAGAAGATTGAGGGGTCAGGTTAATTGTATCATTGAGAGAAGATTGAGGGGTCAGGTTAATTGTATCATTGTTAAGAAGATTGAGGGGTCAGGTTAATTGTATCATTGTTTTGAGGGGTCAGGTTAATTGTATCATTGTTAAAATACGTGGAATGTTTTGCCCAAACTCCTTTTTCTCAGATAGCAAGCGACGAATTTCTGTCTTCGCCCCTTTATCCCGCACTTTGAGAATGATTCAACATACCCGACCCCTTTATTTTTTGGCTTCACAGGCTTGTGCAATGCTATAACCATGGTCTAAAACCAGTCCCGCTGCCTCATGCTTGAATTGTGATGTATATGTCTTTCTCGTCATCATTGAACACCCTATGTTATCGGTGGAGTTTACCACCGTAGTTTACCACCGTAGTTGGTGTCCAAAATCATTAGGCCACATCACATATATATAGATCTTTTATCATGAATCTCGTCGTTCTAAAGGAACTACACCCTTCTCCTTTCGACCCCTTTCTCTTTCTGTGAAAGTTAACGGGACAGCAGTGATCGCTATCGGGAACAACTTCCGCCATACGTTCCCTATTTTTTCGGCGCGCTTGCATCAAACCTTGCAAATACGATCGAGCGTGAGTTGAGTCGTGATGATGCCGCGTAGAGAATGATCCCGAAATGCATGACAATGGGCGTTAAAACGTCTTCCCACTTTTTCAAGCGGGCTTTTGCTATGTCGAATCCCCTTAGTGGTGGTTGTTTTCGGGTGGGCTTCTGCTGATCCCCTTACCCGGTTTGAGCCTCGTTAACAGGGTGGTAATTATAACGCATTTCTTTTGTTTTCAACAGGATAAGTGTGACAAAGTAGAATTAAGCATGCCCGGCAAATCCGGAAAATCGGCGCATTGGATGAATCTATATTTGCAGGTGATATAAAAAAATCCTTTAAATTTTGGGGTTGATCAATTATCTTCTTGATAAGAAAAGATTATATGGGAATTAAAGAAAAACACTTGCAGTTGCCCGATAATTGACTAAGATCAAGATTGAGTATTGCCCTGAAATGTCATTTGATCCAACTAGAGTCTGCTCGGGGCCACAATGTAGATGCGGTGTGACATCCACTTGTCTGGAGATCCTAAAGCATCTCGGGGGCTGCCACTTGGACATTAGGTTCAAGACAGCAGGGCAATGCTAGAATTAATTTGTGTAACCACAACTGAGAGAGCCGCTCATCTGAGCGGCTCTTTTTTGTGATCTGTTTTTGTTAATCTCTCCGGGTCGAATTGCCCGCAGCTCACCGACCAAAAGTAGGTTCTTTAAGAAAAGCGCCGATTTTTGGTGTTGCGATTACCGTCATTCCGGCCTGTTTTTAGCCGGAATCCAGAGATCGGGACCCGCTTTTCGCCGGGGTGATTCATCCAGCGCGCTTGAAGTTTCCTGTACCCTGGAAACGGTATGCCACAACACCCTTCAATACCCCGTTTTCGCGTAGCGAGATGGTTTGCTGCGGGGTTGTTTATTATTTTTTGGCAAAATAATTCAGGGGAATGCTTCGTTGCCAGCCCTGACGGGCCGCATGCGTTCGTTGAGGCGTGGGCCCCCCTGACCCAGACGGTCAGCATAAATAATGGTGTAGGCGAGGACATTGCTGACGTACTCACGGGTTTCTTTGTAGGGAATGGTTTCGATCCAGCGGTCGGCGTCCATTGCCGTTTCACCCGGTAGCCATTTTTTCACCCGTCGGGCGCCGGCATTGTAGGCCGCCGTGGCCAGCACGGTCTGGTTGTCGAAGCGTGTCATCATTTTGGCCAGATAGCCGGTGCCTAACTTGAGGTTGGTTTCCGGCTGTAGCAGGGTGCTGAGACCGCGGTAGCGTATCTTCAGGCTGCGCGAGATGTGCTTGGCGGTGGCCGGCATCAGTTGCATCAGCCCCGTCGCCCCGCGGGAGGAACGGGCGTCGCTGATGAAGGCGCTTTCGCGGCGGATGACGCCGTAGGTCCAGGCCGCTTCCAGGCCCTTGGTTTCCGACAGGGCAAGTACCTCTTCCCTGAACAGCAGCGGAAAACGCAACTCCAGATCGTCGCGGTGAGAGGTGCTGGCCATGGTGAGAATGGACTGCCCGTTCCAGTTCCACAGCTGGGCCAGTTTGGCGGCCTGCTGGCGGCGGATTTCGTCCAGTTTTCCCATCGTGATACGCCATTCGCGACGGGCTTCGAGAAGTCGGCCCAGCTGAAAAAGCTCGGCGCTGCGGCGGATGTCCGGCCGTTCCTGCAATGCAAACAATTCCTCAGCGCTGGGCTGGTAGGGCTGAACCTGCAGGGGGTAGGGTCGTGACAGGCGATCTGCGGCCAGAAAGCCGTAATAGTTACGTTGCCCGGCCAGTTCGCCGAGGAGTGCCAGTGCGTCTTTCTCCTGGCCCAGTGCCGCCAGGGCGCGGGCCTTCCAGTAGCGCCAGCGGTCAGTCTGCTGCTGTTTTTCCGGCATGGCGTCGATTGCGTGGTGTACGGTTTGCCAGTGTTTATTGCGTATGGCGGCCCGTACCCGCCAGCTACGTGATGCGTCGGTTTGGTGGCTGGGGGGGATGCGCCTGAACCAGGCTTCGGCATTGGGTTGGTGGCGCAGGGCCAGGGCCATGGCGACATCGTGGTAGAGACTTGCCTGTTCGGTGTCGTTGAGGGGGATTCGGAGGCTGAATTCTGCCGTGTGGGTATGCCAGAATCTGATCGCTTTTTGTGGATCATGTCGTATCAGGCGCCGCAGGGTATCGATGAAGATCGGTTTGGCCTTGGGATGGGGCTTCAACAGCGCTTCATAACGTCGAGGGAGCTGGTCGGGGTCACGATGTAAATCGATCCAGAGCTGCGCCCAGTGGCGATCCCGGGCCGGCAACTGCCGGGCGAGATAGCTGGTAAGCTGGCGGCGTCCCTGTCTCAGTGTCAACTCGATGCGTTGCCAGAGCAATTCATCGGTGAGCTGTCCGGCATCGATCCAGTGCGCAAAGACGCCGTCACATTCGCTGGGACGGGATCGGCCACTGAGCCACAGCTGCTGGATATCCTTATAAATATCATGGGTTTTGCCGTTGTGCAGGCGCGCAGTGAGATAATGGCATTGCAGGGTCACATTTTGTGTGGGGCGGTAATAGTGCAGGTAGCTTTGCCAATCCTGCCGCTTTGCTGCCTGCCGGAGTACCTTGCGGCGCAGGCTGCTGGCGACGGGCAGTGTGGCATAGCTGTCAAGAAACTGGTCGATTTCATGGCGGCTGGCACGCTGTAGGCGTTGTTTGAGATCCTGGTATTGCAGATAGGGATAGAGGGGATAGTCGGTCAGCCGGGGCAGCAGTTCGCGGAATCGTGTCAGTCGATGCTGTGCCAGGGCCTGTTCGGCCTGCTGGTACAGGGCGCGTTGAGCGGCGCGTTCATCGACGCGGTAGTTGAGTACCCGCGATAACGTATCGGCGTGGGATTGCGCGCCTTCGCTCAGGGAGGGCGGCAGCATTGGCGTCTGTACGGGCTGTGTGTCACGTACCAGGGCGTGGTTGACCACGGGAGTGACCAGGATGAGCAGGGCGATGGTGCGAATGAGTGGTTTTCGTCGATCAGTCTTCATAGCAGTGTTGCCTCGGTGCGTGTACCAACCGATGTGCAGGTTCCTTGTCCAGCCCTTTCTAAGGTGAGAATTGAGTTCATAAAACGCCATATGTGATTTTTGCAATACGACAATGGAAACCATAAAACAACAACTTGCGCCAAATTTAAGCGTAATTCTACTCCGTCTCCGTTACTTTAGGGGGCAATTCTCCACAGCTTGCTGCGAACAAGCGTTGAGCAATGCGTAACGAGTGAATTCCTCCCAATACCCCACCCCTTGGGGAGGGAATGTTTATTCAGCAAGTTGGATGTAACGAAGTAGAAGTAATTAATGCGACAATTATCTTGGAAAACACCGACTGTGTATGAACACAAATAGCCGCGACTTCCTTCCACAATGTCAGCGCAAGATTCGACCCACACGCCGAAGCGTGTCCGGTATCTATGCTTTTCATGGTGAAACATCCCTGCGGGCGGTATAGGCATAAATACCTCACAAACAAAAACGCCCCCTTGCGAAAACAAGGATGGGGGTCGGTGCAGAAAGAGAGAAATTTGTCGCAACTATTTCCACAGTGTCTCAATAATTTCGAAAGTTCACATGATCAATTTAAAGACGCCGAAAAGCTTCAATAACAGCCGCCGTTTGCCTCGCGTCAATAATTGCCCCGTGTATACCACTATTCAGCATGCGCAAATTTTCAACACCCAGCGCCTGGGTCAGGGTATCGAGGGATGGCCCACGTTTCGAGCACTTGAGTCTCATTGCCTTTGCCCAGGGTTGCGCCGCTCGTTGTGAACAAAATACACCTGTCGCGGACGGTGGTTCTACTTGATACCTTTCAACATGATCAATAATTAAAGGCCAGTCGAACTCAGCATTATGAATGACCACTAATTGGCCATCCAGCCATTCACGGATTTCGGGCCATTGTGATGAAAAGAATGGGTATCCCTGTGCCTGTTTGTTACTGATTCCATTGACCTTAAAGGCTTCCGCGGTCATCGGGCGATGAGGTCTGAGGTGATATTCGTTCGTTTCGGCAACGCTGCCGTTACGCACCGAGGCGACCCCAAGACTCGCAATGCCTGGTGCGCCTTGCTCGTCAAACAGGCCGGTAGTCTCGGTATCCACCACCACATAGGAATTCGGAAGGTTCTGGAACGGCCACAGCAGTTGATTGATCAGTTCAGTCTTCATTGCTGAATGCTGCATTATTCGTACCCCGAGACAGAGAGAACATTGGTGATCGTGTTACCGTCCCAATGGAATTGATAATGCCCAGCCTGGACAGCGGGTGGAGTAAGCGCTGTAGGTCTCAAAACGGCAATACATTGACCCTCTGTGTAGCGGATGGAGCTGTAAAGAATCCCCAGCTCATTTTGATGTTTCAACTGCTCCCCAATCGATTGGGCGTGAACAAAACTGTCAGGATCGTGCACTCCAGGATCGTGACGCACATCCACCAAAGAAGCATTCACCAGGCAATGATAGCAACGCATCGTCAGTATCTGGGGGTTTTCGTTTGTTGCCCGTAGAAAGCGAATACGACTAAACCTGGATTCAGCAATAGCCGTATCCAGATCCAAACCCGCGTAATACACCCCATAGTGGCCCTTCGTGAAGCGGCTTTCAGTACCAATATGAGTGAATGCTGCCATGATGGCTGTCGTACCCGGCCCACTCACGCGATCCTCCGGCGCGACCAAGGTGATATTACCGACCTGATCATGCAGTCGGTCATTGGTCAGACTTTCCAATGCGTAGGCCGCTTCCAAATCCTGTGGATCAAGCAGGTTCTCGAACAATCTGATTGGGGGGAAACGGCTGGGGATAAGACGGTATGAATCGCCATGCACATCCATTTTAGACATACTGCCCCCCACGCCACCCATCCAGGTATCGCCGAACATCCACCAGATCTACCACTCGACCCGCCAGCATACGATCAAGCGCCGACTGCCCACCAAAATCACGATTCGGCTTACGAACCCAGCTTTTCCACTGGTTCGGGTCTGCAAATAACAACTGAACGCCTTTGTAGATACCCGCAAGATAAGACAGCCGTTCCAGGGTGTCTTTGGACAGCTTAATTGGCTCATCTGCCTCCAGCTTGCGCTGCCAGTTATATAGGGTGGTACGGGTTCCAAGCCCCGCCAAGGTACAACGCTGCTTGTCGGTCAAACCCCATTCTTCGGCAATACCAAAGAACAGTTTCACGGCTACGCGGCTCATTTCGCACTCACTCACTGCCGAAAGGGGGTTGGGTGTATTCATAGCAGATCCTCCAACAATTATGTTTAATATATGTACATTTATGTACATAGTCAACATTGCGTGTTCTATTTTGAACGCTTGTCGTGCCATGTGATGGATATGGCAGCAACCTGACTGGCCTAACTTTCGCTGCGACAAGCGAGCGCTTGAAGGCCATGAGCATGCGTTTCGTGTCCGTTCAGAGCATTATGATGGGACGTATAGAGGCTCGTCGCAGGATTATCAGGAATACGCCATCCAAGATGGTGTCGCAGGTGCTTGCTGATGAAGGTCGCAAGGGTTTCGAAGTCGAAAAGGGGATTATCACCTTGAAAGAGTACTCTCAACATTCAGTCAGCACCATTCAAGCCCCCTGCTTTATGCGTAGTGAAAATCGCGCACAGCACGATGGTCTGCTGCGGAGTTGTTTATTAACCTATTGACTAACCAGGTTATTTGCGGCCAACTGGGCGCTTAGCGGATATGCCATGGCTTTCAGGGAACGTGAATGGAGTCATTCTTTGCCCAACCCCCGGTGCAGTCGGGTCTGGCGCCCTTTGTGGCGAGCCTCGTGCTGGCCGTGGCCCTGTTGCGCGCGCCTGCCCGCTGGCAGGGGCTGGCCATCGCCGGAGGTTTGCTGCTGGCGGTATTGCTGATGATTGGCCCGGCGCTGATGCCGCTGACCTCTACCCGCAAGATGGTCGTTGCCAGTCTGGGTCTGCCGATGCTGGTGCTGGCGCTGGATGTCACGTCGTTGCGCCGGCGGATGAAGGTGGGGATTGCTGTTTTTTGGGCTGTCCTTGCCCTGCTGTGGGTGCTGTGGCCGGTGTTGCTGCGCCGGGAGCCGGGTGATGCCGTGTTGCTGGCTGGCGGGCTGGCCGTGTATGTGTCGCTGGTGCTGATGGCCTTTGCCCGTTTGTCCCTGTGTTGCGCGCGTCTTGCGGGTGCGGCATTGGGCTTTGCCGCGGCCACCGGCGTGGCGGTAATAATGGCGGCATCGGCGCTCTACGGTCAGTTGGCCTTTGCCCTGGCGGCGGCCGTGGCTGGCCTGACGGTGGTACGCCTGTGGTCTCCCGGACGGGATGAGGCCGACGCCTGTTTCGGGCTTGCCGGCGTCATGGCGGTGGCCGTGCCACTGGCCTTGCTGGGGGCGGCAGCCAGTGTCTATGCACGCCTGCCGGTCATGGCGCTGCCGTTGCTGGCCCTGTCGCCGTTACTGGCGCTGATGCCTTTTGCGCGACAGCGGCCCGTTGGGTTACGTGTCGTCATTGCCGGGCTGCTGACCGTACCATCATCGGCTGCTGCGATTTACCTGACATGGCTGGCGGCGGGTGCCGGCAGCTCTGGCTATTGATTCAAAAACGGTTCATCAATGATCTCCAAGGAGGAGCGCACAATGCCTACTTTTTTTTCAACAACCCTGAAGACCGCTGCCGTCGCGCTGGCCCTGTCAGTGTTACCGGTAGCGGCCGCCGCCGACCGTTACAGCATCGATCCCTCGCACACCTACCCGAATTTCAAGATCGACCATCTCGGTTTTTCCACCCTGTATGGACGTTTCGGCAAGACCTCCGGGCACATCAGCATGGATCGCGCCCAGGGCAGTGGATCGGTGGATATCGTCATCGATGCGGCCTCCATCGATACCGGTCATGCCAAGCGTGACGACCACCTGCGTTCGCCGGATTTTTTCAATGTCATGGAGTTTCCGCAGATCACCTTCAAGTCGAACCGGGTGAAGTATGTGGGCGATGGCGCCTCGGTGACGGGTGATCTGACCATCCTGGGCGTGACGCGTAGCGTGACCCTGGACGTACCGCGTATTAATTGTGGGACACACCCGTTCAACAAGAAGCAGGTATGTGGTTTCAATGCCATAACCCACTTCAAGCGTTCCGATTTCGGCATGAATTATGGTTTACCGGGTATCGGTGACGAGGTGAGTCTGGATATTGAGGTGGAGGCCTTCAAGGATTAGGTGTTACAGGGCATACTAGTGGCTCGTCAAGGCGATAATTCAGGGCGCAGTGGATCTGTCGGTGTTCAGGGTGCCAAAAGCAGGCTCTTTCAAGCAAAGCGCCGGCCGGTTGGCGCCGCGAAACACCACAGAAACACTGCACCCTGAATCTTGATGGCGTACTCGTTTCCCTGTCCCGCAGTTGCGGGGCGGGGGTGACTATATGGATTATGGGGGACTCAGACACATGCCTGTCACTTCGACGGTTTCCGCGAGCGGTAAGGACATCACGATCAAGATCACTGGTCGCTTCGACTTCGCTGTGCAAAATGAATTTCGTGATTGTTATCACAGCACCAGCCCGGACGATGGCGTCAGCTTTACCATCGATATGCACAAGGCGAGCTATATGGATAGCTCCGCCCTGGGCATGTTGCTGATGATGCGCGAGCATCTGGGTGGCAACAACGCAGATATCACGATCAGCAACAGCTCGGCCGATATCAGCAACATTCTGACCGTCGCCAACTTCCAGAGCCTGTTCAAGATCAGCTGATTTTATTCCACAGCCGAAGGGGTGTAACACTCCTTGAAAGTATACGGATGAACGAAAATACCCTGACCGTGCTGGTGGCCGATGACGATGTGACCAACCGGTTGCTGCTCGAAGCCATCCTGCGCAAGGAGGGCTATGACGTTATTCACGCCGAAGACGGCCGCGAAGCCGTGGAGGTTTTCGAGCGGGAGCGCCCGGATTTGGTGCTGATGGATATCCGCATGCCGGAGCTGGACGGCTACCAGGCCACGGAGCTGATCAAGGCCATGAGTGGCGATGTCTTCGTGCCGGTGATTTTCCTCACCGCCAACTCGGACATCGACAGCATGGTCAAAAGCGTCGAGGCCGGCGGCGATGATTTCCTCGCCAAGCCCTACAATCGCATCCAGTTGCAGACGCGTATCAATGCCCTGATGCGCATCCGTGAGCTGTACAGTACCGTTCGCCTGCAACGCAATGAGCTGATTCAGCATCAGAAACGCCTCGAACGTGAACGGCAGATGGCGAAGCGTCTGTTTGCCAATATTATTCACACGGGCTCGCTGGACCGGCCTAACATCAAATATCTATTGTCACCAATGTCATTGTTTTCCGGTGATATCCTGCTGGCGGCACCGAAACCATCCGGTGGACTGCACGTCATTCTCGGCGATTTTACCGGCCATGGCCTTGCGGCCGCCACGGGCGCATTGCCGGTTTCCAGCATTTTTTACGGCATGACCGCCAAGGGATATTCGATTACTGAAATCGTTACCGAGATCAATACCCGGCTGACAACCATTCTGCCTGTGGATATGTTCCTGGCCGCCTGCCTGATCGATATCGACACCACCACGCACACGCTCACCGTCTGGAATGGCGGTTTGCCACCGCTGATGGTCTATGACGCAAGGCGGCTGGCAATCAGCCTGCGCATCCCCTCTCAGCATTTACCCCTGGGCATTATCGATGGCGAAAGTTTCAGCCGCCGTGTGCAGGTGGCGGGAATCCATCAAGGGGATCGGATCTATATCTGCTCGGATGGGGTGCTGGAGACGCAGAACCGGCAGGGGGAAATGTTTGGCCAGGATCGTTTCGATGCCCTGTTTGCGACCAAGCTGGCGCCAGACGCGTTGTTTGATACCATTTTAGGCCGTCTGTCTGATTTTCAGGCCGGCAGCCTCCAGCAGGATGACGTGACACTGCTGGAAATCTGTTACGACCAGTCATTACTGGAGCAGCGTGCGGATACGGTAGAAGAGGAAGCAGGCGCGCGCGGACGCCTTTCTGCCGTGCCTTCGTCTTGGGGGCTGACACTCACCTTGACCGCCGATCTGCTGAAAGTCCTGGATCCATTGCCATTGCTGATCCAGACGCTGATGGATCTGCAAGGTTTCCGCGGCCAACGCCAGCAGCTCTACACGGTATTTTCCGAGTTATATTCCAACGCGCTCGAACATGGTCTGCTGAGACTGGATTCTTCGCTCAAGGCAAATGCCAGTGGTTTTGTCGAGTATTATCAGGCGCGAGAACAAAGGCTGGCAGTCTTGAGTGAGGGCGAGATTCGTATCGATATTCACCACCAGCCTGACGCAGGGGGTGGCCGGCTGACGATTGCCATTGAAGATACAGGGAATGGATTTGATGTTAATTCTGCACTGCTACCCCTGACGGAAAACCTTGGACATGCCGGCCGTGGTATCCAGTTGTTGCGTTCCATTTGTGATGAAGTGACTTTCCAGGGCAGCGGTAACAGGGTTGAGGTTGTTTATCGCTGGCGCTAACTCACTGGCGGCAGCGTTGCAGCGGAATCCACACGATCATGTCCCCAAGGAAGGATGGTTTCTACCTCTTTGGCCTGTTTTTGTACTCCGTCAATAATAACGGTCGAATCATCAACGCTTTGGAATGGCTATGTTTGCTGGCAATGTGAAAGCAATCAACGCGCCGGAACTCGATCAATGGCGGCGAGATGAGGCGGATCCCTGCCACATTATCGATGTCCGGGAAATGCTTGAAATTGCTCAGGGCACGATTCCCGGCGCAAAGCCTATCCCGCTGGCGACCCTGCTGGCACGTATGGATGAGCTTGACCGGGAACGGAGGCTGGTCATTATCTGCCGTAGCGGCGCACGTTCGGCGCAGGCCTGCCGGTTTCTACAGCAGCAGGGCTATGACAATGTCTACAATCTACGCGGCGGCATGATCGGCTGGGCGCACGAGTCGTTGCCCATCGAGCGTCTGTAACGTCCATGCTGGGCCGGGCGGAGGGCTGTCAAAAATGGAAATTCCGTACATGCTGGATGCCCGCCTGCGCGGAAATGACGGTATTTCAAGTCTCTTATGACTCAGCCGGTACTCTTCTGCGGGGTTGTTTATTGGGTAGTGGAAGTCCCCGAATCCTGAGATAAGGTTTTGACTTGCCGCTGTCAGCTCTATAGAGTTGCGCATCCGTTGGGGCACCGCGTCTGTGGCGCCTCATCAAATTACCCATTTTTTAACCACGTGGTCTCTCGTAGTGATCACCACTGGAGAACAATTTTATGCCGACGATTACGCTTCCCGACGCTTCCAAACGCGAGTTTGACCATCCCGTCACGGTGCATGACGTCGCCGCCGACATCGGCCCCGGGCTGGCCAGGGCCGCCCTGGCCGGCAAGGTCAATGGCCAGCTGGTTGATACCTCTTACCGGATCGAAGACGACGCCGAGCTGTCATTGATCACCGAGCGCGACGACGAGGGCCTGGAGATCATTCGCCACTCCACGGCGCATCTGCTGGCGCAGGCCGTCAAGCAGTTGTTCCCTGAGGCGCAGGTCACCATCGGCCCGGTCATCGACGATGGTTTTTATTATGATTTCGCCTACGAGCCGGGTTTCAGTCCGGACGATATGGCGGCCATCGAAAAATGCATGAAGGCGCTGGCGAAACAGGATTTTCCGGTGGAACGCAGTGAAATGCCGCGCGAAGAGGCCATCCGGTTCTTTGCCGATAGGGGCGAGGTCTACAAGGCGGAACTCATCGAGGCCATCCCGGTTGGGGAAACCCTCTCTCTTTACAAGCAGGGCGATTTCATCGACCTCTGCCGCGGGCCGCATGTGCCGTCCACCGGCAGGCTCAAGTCCTTCAAACTGATGAAGCTGGCCGGCGCTTACTGGCGCGGTAATGCCGACAACGAGATGCTGCAACGCATTTACGGTACCGCCTGGGCCAACAAGAAGGATCTCAAGGCCTACCTGCATCGCCTCGAAGAGGCCGAAAAGCGTGACCATCGCCGCCTCGGCCGCCAGCTCGACCTGTTCCACACCCAGGAAGAGGCGCCGGGCATGGTGTTCTGGCATGACCACGGCTGGATTATCTACCAGGAGGTGGAGCAGTATGTGCGCCGGATATTGTGGGAAAACGGCTATCAGGAGGTGAACACGCCCAAATTGGTGGATCGTTCCCTGTGGGAAAAGTCCGGGCATTGGGAGAAATTCCGTGACGACATGTTTACCACTGAATCGGAAAGCCGGGTGTATGCCATCAAGCCCATGAACTGCCCCTGCCACGTGCAGATCTATAACCAGGGCCTGAAGAGCTACCGTGACTTGCCGTTGCGCATGGCCGAGTTCGGTTCCTGTCACCGCAATGAGCCTTCCGGTACCCTGCATGGTTTGATGCGTGTGCGCAGTTTTACCCAGGATGACGCGCACATCTTCTGTAGCGAGGCGCAGATCCAGGGAGAGGTCGCCGGCTTTATCGACCTGCTGTTCAGCGTCTACAAGGATTTTGGCTTCGACGACGTGCTGATCAAGCTGTCGACCCGTCCCGAGCAGCGCGTGGGTGCCGATGAGGTCTGGGACAAGGCCGAACATGCCCTGGAAAGGGCGCTCAACGATAAAAACCTTGATTGGGATCTACAGCCGGGCGAGGGCGCCTTCTACGGCCCGAAGATCGAATTTTCCCTCAAGGACTGTCTCGGCCGCATCTGGCAGTGCGGCACTATTCAGGTCGATTTCTCCACGCCTGGCCGGCTGGATGCGCACTATATCGCCGAGGACGGCAGCAAGCAGGTGCCGGTGATGTTGCATCGCGCGATCCTCGGTTCGCTGGAGCGATTCATCGGCATTCTCATCGAAGAATACGCCGGCGCCTTCCCGCTCTGGTTGGCGCCGGTGCAGAGCGTGGTGATGCCGATTACCGATAAACACGCCGAATATGCGCAAGAAGTCGAAAAAGGCTTGCGGAATCAGGGATTCAGGGCTATTTCGGACTTGAGAAATGAGAAGATCGGCTTTAAAATTCGCGAGCATACTTTACAGAAGATCCCTTATCAGCTGATTGTCGGCGATAAGGAAGTGGAAAATCATACCGTGGCCGTGCGCACGCGTAGCGGGAAAGACCTCGGCAGCATGAGCCTCGACCGGTTCATCGAGGGCCTCTCCGGCGAGATCGCGAGTCGCGGCCAACGTGTTTTGGAGGATTAAAGCATCGCTCAAGAAAAGAAAGTGCGCCTGAACGAGAGT
>DRKN01000079.1 GCA_011051755.1 Gammaproteobacteria bacterium | reverse complement strand
TTCATGGCAGTACTGTTCAACGGTTGGTTGCGCCGACTTATAAAAAGTTAGGCAATAAGTAAGCTAACAACGAAGGGTTATTACAATGAAAATGAAACAATTCTTCTTGGGGGTTGTGGCTTTGAGCGTGTTGCCGGTCGTTGCTAGTCAGGTCGAGGCCGCCCAGCCGCCGCTAAAAGAAGTCAAGGCCGCAAAAGGCCATGTGAGCACGGCAAATACCTTTAACCGCTTGCTGGAAAAGCCCGAGGCCAGGAATCTGCCTCCCGCAGAGGACGGCATTCACGATCCGGATAACGACAATACACATGTCTTACAGCCGCCGAAGATCGCCTATGACGGCCTTCCGACAACGCCATTCGGTAACTATGTGGACTGGGTGAAGGCCTTGGACAGCAATCTTCTACAGCCTCGTTATGATCGTTTTGATCCCACCATTGAGCCATTGATCATGGATCTGGATATTGTCCGCGAGGTGAAGTCGACGGTGCCGGACGTGGTGTTTCCGCACAAGCCGCATACCCAGTGGCTGCATTGCTCGAACTGTCATCCGAAGGTATTCATACCGCAGCGTAAGGCAAACGTGATGAATATGTCCGGGATCCTGCTGGGCCAGCAATGCGGTGTGTGTCACGGCAAGGTGGCATTCCCGGTGACCACCCAGTCATGCACCAAGTGTCATTCCAAGCCCAAGCCGGCCGACTGGAAGCCGCCGCAAAGTGAGACCAGTCTAAAGGATCCGTGGCGTTAACCGATTTCATGTCGTGTTGACGGGGCGTTTTGAGCAAGTGCTAGGTATTGGCGGCGCGAACTTTTTGTTCGCGCCGTTTCTCCAATGTGCATAGCGTTGCTGATTCATTTTCGCTTCGGCGTTTATTCGGTTCAGTAGGCTGACGGGTATCGTAATATGTTGAATGTATTCATTAAAACCATCTCAACCCTGGTGTTTCTTTCCCTGTTCGGTCTTTGGGGTTGCGCCGGCAGTGAAACGCGGACATCGCTGGGAGAGGATACGGTACAGGACGAGGCCGCTACGCCAGCTGAAACGCAGGCCACGCTTGTCGAGGCTGTGGAAAATACGCCCCCCTCCGTGACGCAAGGCGGCTCTCAGGGTGAGAAATCGAATGGCGCGTCTGTTGAGACAATGCCGGTGGAAGAAGTTCGTGACCCGACGATGTCTATCGAGGCCATGCCCGCTGCTGCGCCCACAGTGAGCGCGGTTACCGCTGACAGGCGTGCCGTTGATGAAGAGAAAGCTGTATCGCCCGCCCCTGGCGCCACCGCCAAACCGATAGCCGCCGGGTCTGAGCAGTATGTCGTTACTTTGCGCAAGAAGGATTTGAGTCATCCCGCCTACGGTAAAGGGCATGCGATGGGGCTCAGTATTGATGGTGTACCGGGGAAGTCGATTGTTCTCGAGCGCGGCAAGACATATACGTTTTTGATCGATACGGATCCTCAGCATGATGTCTATCTTTCCGGCAAGGAAATAGGCTGGGGCAGCGCCCCGCTTGTTGAAGGGGTTCAAGGGGCTTATACCTCTAAAGGCACCTTGACGTTTGTCCCCGGCAAAAATACCCCGGACAAGGTTTATTATGCCTGCCGAAATCATCCTTATATGGGGGCGGCCCTGTATGTTGTGGAGCCCGGTGAGAGCGTGGAGATCGAAGCGGTAACGGCCACAGTGGCGCCCAAAAAGGCACAGGTGTCTATAGCAAAGGTCGAGCAAAAGCTGATGTTTGCGGACATGATGATTACTGGTAAAGGCGCCAAAAGAGTGCTTGCCAGTGATAATGAGGAGGCCAAGCGCTTGCTTGCTGCTGCCAAAAAAGACTTGGCCGCCAGCCGGGAAAGCCTGCTTGCCGGGGCGTTGCCCGAGGCCTTGGCCCTGGCTGACCAAGTGGTAAAGGGCGTCGGTGCGGCATCGAAAATGGTGCCCAGTGAAGATGCGGTCGCGCAACTTTCACAACGTCATGATGAACTCCTGCATGAAATCGAGGATTTCGAGGCGTCTTACGACAGTAATTATGTTCGCATGGCCAAGGCCGGGAGCCTTCCGAAGGACATTGGTTACGATAAGACCCGGGTTGCCAGCCTGAAGGGGGAGGCGCAGTCTTTGGCCTCGAAAGGTGACTATGCAAAGGCCAATGCGAAGCTTGAGCAGGCTCAGGCGATCGTTACCCAGGGCCTGCACAAGATGCTGGACTCCAAAACCCTGGTTTATGAACTGAAATTTGATACGCCGGCAGATGAATACGACTATGAGCTGAAGCGGTTTGGGGGGTACGAAGAATTGATACCGGTGGCCATTGAAATGAAAAGACCTGCGGCCGGCGCCTTGAAGCTGATGGACAGTTTCCTTGACAAGGCGCGTAAACGTCGTGATGAGGCAAAAGAAAAGGCCGCAGAAGGTGACTATGGTGCGGCTGTGGGCATGCTGCAGCAGGCGACGAAGACCGTTCGTCGTGCTCTGCGCATGGTGGGTGTGTCACAATGACGTCGCTCGCGCCTTTAACCTAATGCGGGTACTTTATGACGTGATGCATAGTCTCGCTTGTTCGTTGATTCCACAGGAAATATTCTCCCAGTCGCGGGTTATTAGCGAGAGAGCCGGCCTTACGAGCGGAGTGAGTGTGTCGGGTGCGGGGCTTGTTCGAGACTGTTGTCAAATCAAGACCCTGTGAAATCCATGCCCGGCGCGATTTTTTATGCAAATTCATGAAATGTCCGGGCTGAATGAATTCGTTGAATCTATTGCAAACGCCTATGGCACAGAATCTAAAAGACGTTATGGGATTTTTGAGGTCGCCTACAGGAGAGCTGGCGGGGGATGTCGGTTTGAGCGGGGCAATTAAATGATGGGTATGACTTGGATTTTCTCTGGCAAGGCGTTTGCAGTGAGCTGTTTATCCACGGGGATTGCGGTGTCCCTGTTGATGGTTGTGGTTCCTGGCCTGCTGTCTGCAGGAGAGGGGGGGGGGCACTATCAGTTGCATGGTGATGTGGTTCCGATAGCGGAGGATGGCATTCATGATTCCGATAATGATGCCGTCAACACCCTGCAGCCACCTGCGGATGCAATGAAGGATTTTCCGCGAGATGCGCTAGGCATCATAAACTGGGTTGACACGCTTGACCGCGGTTTGATTGCCCCGCGGACAGGGGTGACGGGCAGTGAAAAGATGCACTCGGTGGATTTTGACGTGATTTTCAAAAATACGGCGTCAATGCCCTACGTGCGTTTTCCTCATTTACCGCATACCCAGTGGCTGACCTGCAAAAATTGCCATCCGGCCATTTTTTTACCTCAGCGGGGCGGAAATTTCGTGACAATGGCGGCAATTATCGAAGGCGAATATTGCGGTGTTTGTCATGGTAAGGTCGCCTTCCCACCTATGGAGTGTAATCGATGTCACAGCGTTGCCCGGGAAAATATCGGGTTGCGTTGATCTCGCGGCTCACCCGTATTTTGTTACTGAATGCAGTACTCGTGCTGCTTGTTGGTTGTAGTATCGCGGAACTTGAAAGGGTTGCAACGGAGGGGGGATCCTTCGACCCCGGCCAGCCGATAGCCTCTCAGGCGAAAATCGACACCAATCCACTTCAGTCAGGCTCTGGTTTGTTGGTTGTCGAGTCGGTCATTGCTCGTGGCCAACAGGATGTGCGTGGGGCCACCGGGCAGTTCCGGCGTCTGGCGGTGGGTGCCGTCGAAGAGGTGATTTTGCGGCAGCCGGTTGCTGTTGGCGGAGTCGACGATATGCTCTATATCGTCGATGCGGCATTGAAGATCGTTTTTCAGTATGACCTGACGGCCAAACTGTTTCGTCCTATCAGGGAAATCGCAGAACACTTTACGGGTGACCCCGGCAGCATTTACGTCGCCAAAGACCGTTCCTTTTATGTTGTGGACATGCTGGGCAAGCAAGTGTTGCATTTTACTGAGGATGGCGACCTGCTGACTCGCTTTCAGGATCTCGCCAACCTGTCCCGGCCGATGGACGTGGCCGTTGATGAGTTGACGGGTAACGTCTTTGTGGCCGATGGTTCCTTCAGCCATGTCGTCGTCTTTAATTCATTCGGCAAGGCAACGAGGCTGTTGGGGCGGCGTGGTTCCGGTCCCGGGCGCTTTCGCACCATTACCACTCTGGCCGTTGGTTCGGATGGACTCTATATCTTCGACCGCCTGGAGATGCCGCCGGTTCAGGTGCTGACCTGGGATGGCACCTTCCGTTACGCCTTTGGTGAAGATGTGTTGGTATACCCGCTTGCCGCGGCAGTTGATCGCGATCAGCGGGTTTATGTCAGCGATCAGTCCGACGATACGCTGCGGATCTTTCAGGACGGCAATTTGCTGATGACATTTGGCGGCGGCGGCTCGGCGCCAGGGCGTTTCCGAACGGCGTCCGGGCTGTGGGTAAATGGTGATCGCCTCTACGTTGCGGACAGCCTTAACCGGCGGGTTCAGGTGCTACGAATAAATCCAAATGCGGCACCACCTGCGGCGAGCGGCGGGTGATGCGCATGCATCGATGGCCTTTTTTTCTACTGCTCGCGCTACTGACCAGTGGTTGTGCCGACACCCGGCAGGTTATGCGTTTTTCCGGAGATGAGCAGACACGTGTTTGGCCATCGGCGCCGGAGCCTCCACGTTACCGCTTTGTGGGTGAGCTGACCGGGGAAGGCAACTTTGAGGCGTTGGAGAAGGACAGTGCGGCGAGTCGGGTGCGTCATTTTTTCAGCGCTATTGTTGGTTTGGGTAGCAAGGCCAGCTTTCAAAATATTCTACAACGACCCCAGTCCGGGGTCGTCGATAAGGCCGGCCGCATTTTGGTGACGGATGCTTCCAGGCTGGCCATTTTTGTCTTCGATCAGGCTGCTGGGACGTTATCGGTCTGGGATCAGGCGAGTAAGTCGACAAATTTTGCCTCACCCGTTGGGATCGCTGTTGCGGCAAATGGTGACATCCTCATCGCCGATTCGGAACTGGCCAGGGTGTTCCGCTTGGATTCACAGGGAAAGCCATTGGCGGTTATCGGCCTGGGAGATCTCGCCCGCCCCACCGGACTGGCTATCGACACCTCAAGTGGCAAGATCTATGTGGCTGACACGTCAGAGCACAACATCAAGGTATTTGCCGATGATGGCCGTTTACTCGACATCTTTGGTCGCCAGGGAACCGGCAAAGCAACCTTCAATGCCCCGACACACCTGAGCTTTCGTGATGGGCGGCTATACGTCACCGATACGTTCAATGCCCGCGTGCAGGTGCTTGACTCCGAGGGGCGTTTTCTGAATTCCCTGGGGGAGCGGGGGCTTTATGTCGGTAACCTGGTACGGCCAAAGGGCGTTGCTGCGGATTCGGAGGGGAATATCTATGTCATTGAGTCTTTTCATGATTACTTGCTGATTTACGACTCTGATGGCCGCTTTTTACTGCCGATCGGTGGTACGGGCTCGGGGATCGGGCAATTTTACCTGCCTGCGGGAGTTTGGATCGATAGCCATGATCGGATCTATGTTGCTGATATGTTTAATGGGCGGATCGTGGTATTTCAGTATCTGGCAGGAAATACACAGGCACCCAAGGGGCGCAATTAAGGGTTTCATTTTCACCGCTGCGGGTGGCGCCTGAAAAACCGCTACTTGGCGTTGCCTACAGGGATGTAGGCGAGGGGCGATAGCAGGGCGCGGTAGCTTTGCCCGTACTTCAGGGACGTGCGCGAAATAACTTCCCGATCTTGCATCTCGGCTTTATCTCCTGAATCGCCCTGCATCCATGCAACCGTCCTCTTCAGCCCGTCTTCGCCAAGCAAAAGTAGGCGCTGTTCTTAAAAAACCTACTTTTGCTTGGCGAAGACAGACTAAATATGTGCGCCATATCAAGAAGTTATTTCGTGCACGTTCCTTATCCATGAAGGCGGTGGATATAAAAAACTTCATGTACTTTCTATTGGAACCGTCGGCAATCGCAAAAATGATCAGCATTGCCACCCCGGCTCTCCAGGAAACGTCAAATGGATGATGTCCTGCGGGTTTTTTGTGCCTGCGGTTCAGTCAGGAGCTGCAAGAAAGCAGGGAACAGCCGGCGCGGTTGCGGGCCCAGTCGGGGCGGCGCTGGGCGAAGGTCTCGCGGCCGGGCTGGTCGTCGTAGGGATGACGCAGGACATCGAGCAGTTCGTGGATGCCGCTGTTGTCGCCTTGCTCGGCGCGCTCGATGGCCTGTTGCGCGAGGTAGTTGCGCAGTACATAACGGGGGTTGGCGGCCCGCATGCGGGTGCGGCGCTCTGTCGTCGACAGGGGGTCTGCGTCCAGGCGTGCGGCGTAGCGGGCTAGCCACTGCGTGAAGGCGGGTATGGCATCCTGTCGTTTTTGTATGTCGTAGAAGGCGTCGTTCAGCGCCGTCGGATCGGTCACCATGGGGTCAAGATCCGCCAGACCACGAAAAAACAGGGTCATGTCCACTTCTGCCGTATGTAGCAGATGTTGCAGGTCGGCCATCAGTTTTACATCACTGTCGCGGCATTCGCCGAGGCCCAGCTTGGCGGCGATGTTGCGGCGGTCGGCGGCGGTGTAGGTGTCGATGTAGTGTTCCAGGCCGGCATGCAGTGGCTCGGGAT
The DNA here is from genome assembly GCA_011051755.1 of Gammaproteobacteria bacterium. GTDB lineage: Bacteria > Pseudomonadota > Gammaproteobacteria > SZUA-152 > SZUA-152 > DRQN01. The sequence continues at coordinate 14,681 of DRKN01000079.1, read as the reverse complement.
CGTCAAACAGCGGCGACAGGGCGCGTGCCAGTTGGCTCAGATTCCAGTAGGCGATCTCGGCCTGACGGCCGAAGGCGTAGCGGCGACCCCGGGCATCGGTGGTGTTGGGGGTCCAGCCGGGGTCGTAGTCGTCGATCCAGCCGTAGGGGCCGTAGTCGATGGTGAGACCGAGGATGGACATGTTGTCGGTGTTCATCACGCCATGCACGAAGCCCACTCGCATCCAGTGTGCAATCATTTTTGCGCTGCGTTCGCAGACCTCGGCGAACCACGCCGCGCGCAGGGCCTCTCCCCGGTGGCCGCTGTCGGCCAGGGCGGGAAAGTCACGGCGGAGGGTGAAGTCCACCAGCTGTTCCAGCAGTGGCAGGTCACCACGCGTAGCGGGCAATTCAAAATTGCCGAAGCGAAGAAAGGAGGGTGCGACACGGCACACTATGGCCCCCGGTTCGCCGCGGGGATTGCCGTCGTAGAGCATGTCACGCACCACCGTTTCACCCGTGGTGATCAGGCTGAGGGCGCGGGTGGTGGGTACGCCGAGGTGGTGCATGGCTTCGCTGCAGAGGAATTCGCGCAGCGAGGAACGCAATACGGCGCGGCCATCGGCGGAGCGGGAATAGGGCGTGGGGCCGGCGCCCTTGAGCTGTAGCTCCCAGCGTTCACCGGCGGCGTTGATGGTCTCGCCGAGGCTGATGGCGCGGCCGTCACCCAGCTGACCGGCCCAGTGGCCGAACTGGTGGCCGCCATAGTTGGCGGCGAAGGGTTGCATGCCTTCGATGGGCGCGTTGCCGGCAAATACCTGCGCAAAATCCGTCGTGTCGATATTTTTTGGCGCAATGCCAAGCAGGGCAGCGACCTCCGCAGAATGGGCCACCAGCCGTGGCGCGGCCACCGGTGTCGGCTTGACGCGAGAAAATAGCGCGTAGCGTACCTGACGCTGGCGTGGGCCGGTTTCGGGGTCGCCGGGCAGCTCGCGGATGAAGCTGTTGTCGAAGTGGAGACGATGCACGGTTACAGGCTGCCGGCGTGTTTTGCCGCAGGCAGGTGTTTTTTATGGTTGCCGGCTCAGCCTGCTGAACCACAACCGCCACAGGCGCCGGAACCGCCGGTGGCGGCGAAGGCGTTGCGGAACACGAAGCTGGCGCCCATGCCTTGCTGCACGAAGTCGATTTCCACGCCGTTGAGATAGCCCAGCGCCACGGCGTCGATGTATAGGGTCAGGCCGTCTTTTTCGAGGATGGCATCGTACTCACCGGGGGCCTCGGAGAAGGTCATGCCATAGGTCATGCCGCTGCAGCCGCCGCCGGAGACGAAGATACGCACGCCGTTGATGTCTTCCTCGTTGCTGAGCAGTTCCACCAGCTTTTCGTGGGCGTCGGGCATGATGTTGATTTCATCACTGAGGGTTTTGTTGAATTCAGGTTGTGCGCTCATATCGGGACTCCGGTTAGGCTGGCTGCGAGTACCTTTGATTCTAGCATTGCCGGCGATGCATAAATACGCGTGGCTCGGCGGGTTTATCGGTGCCGGGAACGTCCCTGTAACAAATGCGCCAGCCCGTGTTCCAATGAGGAAGTCCCCTGCACCCGGAGAAGCGTATGCACCCACGCCCATTGTCGTCGATTTTTCTGCTGTTGGTTCTGCTGCCTCTGGCGGTAACCGGCAATACCCTGCGTAACAGTGATTCCCCCTATCTCGCCATGCACGGCGATGATCCGGTGGACTGGCAGCCGTGGTCCGCTGAGGTGCTGGCGCAGGCGAAGCGGGAAAACAAGCTATTGTTCGTCTCCATCGGCTATTTTGCCTGCCACTGGTGCCACGTCATGCAGCGCGAAACCTATCGCGACGAGGCCGTGGCGCGCTATCTCAATGAGCACTTCATTTCTATCAAGGTCGACCGCGAGCTGAATCTGGCGCTGGATGCCTACCTGATCGAATTCGTCACCCGCACTCGCGGTTCGGCGGGCTGGCCGTTGAATGTTTTTCTGACCCCCGACGGCCATCCGCTGGTTGGCATGACCTACCTGCCCACAGCCCGCTTCGAAACCCTGTTGAGGGAGCTGCAGGAACAGTGGCTGGAAGCGCCGGACTATTTTAGGCAGGTGGCGGCGAAAGCGGCGGAGGCCATGAAGGGCACTCCTCTCGCGCCGGCACCCGCGCTGAAGGTTGTGGATGTGCAGCGTTATGAGGAGATCCTGGTGAGTCAGGCGCTGGCGCTCGGCGATGACATGTCCGGTGGTTTCGGTGAACAGACCAAGTTCCCTCTGGCGCCCCATCTGCGCAGCCTGCTGGTCGCCTGGCAACACCGGCCCGATGCCGCCCTGAAGGAGTTTCTTACCCTCACCTTAGACCGCATGGCCCTGGGAGGGTTGCGTGACCCGTTGGGTGGTGGCTTCTTCCGCTACACCATTGACCCCGGCTGGTATACGCCGCATTTCGAAAAAATGCTCTACGGCAATGCCCAGCTGGCTGTGTTGTATCTGCGTGCCGCACAGGTCTTCGATCGTTCGGATTACGCAGCCGTGGCGCGCGATACCCTGGATTTCATGCTGCGTGAAATGATGGCGCCGGCAGGTGGCATGGTGGCCAGTTTTTCCGCCGTGGATGAGGCTGGCGCGGAGGGGGGTTATTACCTGTGGGATAACGAAACCCTGCAACGGGTTTTCGACAAGCCACAGTTGGCCCTGATGCAGAAAATATGGGGTATGCAGGGGACGCCAGCATACGATGGCGGCCATTTGCCGATGATGCAGATGTCGTTTGCCGAGGCCGCAAAGGCGCTGGACATGGATGTGCGTATGGTAGAAAAACAATTCCAATTGGCCACAGAGCGGTTGCTCGTTGAGCGCCGCAAGCGCCAGTTGCCGGTGGATCACAAGATTCTGGCTGGCTGGAACGGTCTGGCGCTGACGGCATTGGTGGCGGGTGCACGGCAGTTGGGTGATGTGCGCTACCGGCAGGGTGCACAAAAATTACGCGATCATTTGCTCGAAACGCTGTGGGACGGTCAGCGTCTGTGGCGTGCGCGCGGCAAGCGCGGTGAGCTGGGGCAGGCGACGCTGGAGGATTATGCCTTTGCCGCACAGGGTTTGTTGGACTGGGCAGAGCTGACGGACAGCAAGGCAGACCGGCAAGTGGTGCAGCGTTGGGTCGATGATGCCTGGCGGCGTTTTCATGATGGCAGTGGCTGGCGCCTGTCCGATCAGACGCTGCTGCCCAGTGGCTACGGCGTCGCCATGTTCAGCGACAGTCCGCTGCCGTCGCCATCGGTGGTACTGATGCGCACGGCCTGGCGGCTGGCCGGGAGGGAGAATGACAAGGCTTTGCGGGAGCGGGTGTTAAAAGCTGTGGCCAGTGACCACACGGAGCTGGAGACGGCGGCGTTCGAATATGCCGGACAGGTTGAGCTGTTGGCGGAGATTGTACGTTAGTGTAGTGTCCGCTTAAAAGGTAGAACGATGGTTTCGTTGGTATTAATCTCTTTGGGTCAAAATCCCCACCGCTCGCCGACCAAAAGTAGGTTCTTTAAGAAAAGCGCCTACTTTCTGATACTGCGATTATTGCCATTCCGGCCTGTTTTAGCCGGAATCCAGAGACTGCTCTCCCTTTTGCCGGAGCGAGTTGTCCAGCGTGCTTGAAATTCCCTGCACTTTGAACCTCCCGTCTGCCGCGGGAATGACGGTATTCCAGGTCGCTCAAGACCCAGTCAGTACCCTTCAATACCCTGCTTTCGTAGGGCGAAAGTCGAGCGCAGTGAGATAGCTTGCTGCGAGCGTGTTTGTTAGTCCAAATGCTAGTCACTATCCTAGTCATTAACACGCCAAAAAATTCTGTAAATAGTTGTTAATAGTTGATATATATGCTCTTATTGTAAATGTATAGTTATACATTGCCTGGCTCATTTCATCGTGTTGAGACAAAACCGCATGCCAGTAAGCATTAGAGAATACTTGCAGCAAGGGCCTGCGACATCAAAAGAGATACAGGCCGCAACGGGCTTGAATCAGGTCGCTGTGTCGCGCCAGCTGAGAGGTATGGGGGATAGCGTCATCAAGCTGCCGAATGGGCGCTCACCCCGCTATGCGCTGACACGCAATGCCTTTGGTGGAGATGACAAGTTGCCTTTGGTGATGATGGATGCACACGGAAATAGCACTTTGGTTGCGTATATACGCCCATTGGCCCATGGCGGTTTTTTTGTTGCAGCAGAAACCGGCATGCCCTCTATATTACTGGGTGAAAATGGCGATGGCCTATACGATGATTTGCCGTATTTTCTCGATGACCTGGGCCCCCAGGGGTTTCTGGGGCGGCAGATTGCAGAAGAAATGGCCGCTCAGTCTGGTGATTTTCCGCCGGATCCGCAGCATTGGAACGCCAGCCATATTGGGCGTTATTTGATCTCCAATGGGGATGACCTCCCTGGAAATTTCAAGTTTGGCCAGCAAGCACTTTGGCGCGTCCGGCGTAAGCCCGTTGTTTGTTCCGTGCAGGATTACCCGGCGCTTGCGGACAGTGTCATGAGCGGCGTTATTCCCGGTTCATCGGCAGGTGGCGAGCAACCTAAATTCACCGCCTTCTGTGGTGATCGTTTCGCGCACGTTATCGTTAAATTCTCCCCCAAAGGAAATCATGCCGTTGCCCGGCGCTGGCGCGATATTCTGATCACGGAGTATCACGCGACAAAAGCCATTCATACGCAGGATTTTCCAGCCGCGGAGACCCAACTGATTGAAATGGGGGGGCGGCTTTTTTTGCAATCACAGCGCTTTGACAGAAGCGGAGAGTATGGGCGAATGCCAATGTTTTCGCTTCAATCGGTCGATGCGGAATTTACCGGGTTGGGTAGTGATTGGCCACGGGTGATGATTGCGCTTGCACGGCGGGATCTGGTGAGTTGGCAGCATGTTTATGATGCGGATTTTTTATGGGCCTTTGGCCGCCTCATTAATAATACAGATATGCATTTAGGCAATTTGAGTTTGGCGATAGAGGGAAGTGTGTTCCGGCTATTACCGGTCTATGACATGTGTTCCATGGGTTTTGCGCCGAAGAGTGGTGGAGAGGTGACACCCTATGACTTTATAGCGCCTGAGATCAGTGGCGAGAATTTTTCGGAAGAAATGGTTTCGTCAATAATGAAAATGGCGCACGACTTCTGGGAAAGAGTGGCAGACGATAAACGGATTTCCGATGAATTAAGAGCATTTTTGAGTCAGGGCAATCCCGTGACTTTATGACGGGGTATCGCACAGGCTATTGATTCCATTGTGACATCAATATGTTGCACTCTGCATCCGCACTGAAGCTACGGATTCAGGTTGAAAATAACAAGGATTGAGGGCAATTGGGCGCAACTGGCTATGAGACTATTTCCGCGATATCACACCCTGCGCATTCTGCGCCAACACCCCATCGCCGACGCGGACTGGTTCGCAGTGACACGGCGGATTCCGCTACTCGAGCCCCTCAGCGCCAACGAAAAAGCCCATCTGCGTGAACTGTCGACACTCTTTTTATACGTTAAAGACTTCACCGGCGTGCAGGGGTTGGACATTACCCACGAGATACGCATCGCCGTGGCGGCACAAGCTTGTCTCGAAATTCTCGAACTGGGATTGAGCGCCTATGACGGTTGGGTGGAAATCGTGGTTTATCCCGGTGCCTTTCGTGTGCAACGGGAGACAGCGGATGAATTCGGTATCGTGCATGAGGAGGTGCAGGCCCTGAGCGGTGAGTCCTGGGGGCAGGGGCCAGTGATCCTCTCCTGGGAGGATGTACAGCATGACAGCTTTTCTCCCCATCCGGGGCGCAATGTCGTGATCCACGAATTCGCCCATAAGTTGGATATGCTAAACGGTCGCGCCAATGGCATGCCACCGCTGCACCCGGAGATGTCCATCGAAGCCTGGACGCTAGCTTTCAGCAAGGCCTATGCCGATCTGCAGCAACGCCTGGAGCAGCATCACCGGCTGGCCATCGATCCCTATGCCACCACCGATCCGGCGGAGTTTTTTGCCGTGGCCTGCGAATATTTCTTCATGGATCCACAAACTCTGCATACTCATTGTGCCGAGGTATACGATCAACTACGAGCCTATTTCCGCCAGAACCCGCTGGCGTATTATCGACCAGGCTGACGCCATCGTTGATGGCTGACCTGCCGCCTCATCGGCGCGGCTTTCGTCATGAAAGAAGGCCGGATATTTCGAGAGCCTATGTCGTTCTTTCGCGGCTAAAGCCGCTCCTGCAATGATCAAAACAATGCGTTATCGATACGAGGAAAAACCATCGCGGGCATGGCCCGCTCCAAAAGACAGCGTTTCAGTGTTAGCCCCGCGCCAGCACCCGCCCATGATGAAAGGCCAGTAATTCTCCGCGTGCCATTTTTGCCCAGTTTTCATTGTCGGTCAGCGGCAGGGTGGCGATCAGGGCTACGCGGTCGTCGGGGGTGGTGAACTCGTTGAAATCCACGCTGACGTCTTCGTCGATCAGGTGTGCGGTGCAGAATGGCGCCTTGCGCAGTACATAATTAAGATCTGTGGCACAGTATGCGAATAGCAACTCCCCATTAGACAGCAGGAAATTGAACATACCATGGCGGACGATGCCGTTGCTGATTTTGCGCAGGGACTTCAGCAGTTTCACAGGTGTTGGTTGTTGCTGTGGATATTGTTGTTGCAGGGTGTTGAGAATGTGGCAGAAGGCGGCCTCGCTGTCGGTATCGCCGACCGGGCGAAAGCGGCCTTTGTCCGTTGGCGTGAAATCCTTCAGTTCACCATTGTGGGCAAACACCCAGTAGCGTCCCCAAAGTTCACGCTGGAAGGGATGGGTGTTTTGTAGTGCGACATGGCCGTGGGTGGCCTTGCGGATGTGGGCGATGACGTTCAGTGAGCGGATGGGGTAGTCGCGCACCAGCTCGGCGATGGCGGATTTGGCGGAGGGTTTATCGTCGAGAAACAGGCGGCAGCCCTGGTCTTCGAAAAAGGCAATGCCCCAGCCGTCGCTGTGCAGGTCGGTGCGGCCGCCTCGGGCGCGGAAGCCTTCAAAGGAAAAGCAGATGTCCGTAGGGACGTTGCAGTTCATGCCGAGTAGCTGGCACATGTTTGATGAGTGCTCCAGCCGGGTTGTCGCTCAGCCCCGGCCACTGCCGGGGCGGGAGGGGCGTTCCGCGACGATGGCCTTGAGTTCCATTTCCAGCCCGGCGCGCAGGATGCGCAGGGTGATTCGCGTCCCGGGGGAAAAGCCGGCGATCAGATCCATGCTGGTTTTACTGTCGATGGTGGGTTGGCCATTGATGTGGGTAAGGATGTCGCCCGGGCGCAGGCCGGCGCGGCCGGCCGGGCCGTTGCGTTGCACGCCGGCGATGATGACTCCGCGCACGCCTTGCAGGCCGAAGGATTCGGCCAGCTGGGGTGTGATGTCCTGTCCTTCGACCCCTAGCCAGCCGCGTACTACGTGGCCGGTTTCGATGATCTGGCTCATGATTTCCTTGGCCAGATCGACGGGGATGGCGAAGCCGATGCCCTGCGAACCACCGGAGCGGGAAACAATGGCGGTGTTGATGCCCACCAGCTGGCCGTGGGCATTGATCAATGCGCCACCGGAGTTACCGGGATTGATGGCGGCGTCGGTCTGGATGAAGTTCTCAAAGGTGCTGATGCCGACGCGGTTGCGGCCGGTGGCACTGGTGATACCGATGGTCACTGTCTGGCCGAAGCCGAAGGGGTTGCCGATGGCCAGCACCACGTCGCCCACGCGCAGGTTTTCGGAGGAACCGAAGGTGATGGCGGGCAGTGCCTGCATATCGATTTTCAGCACCGCGAGATCGGTGTCTCTGTCAGTGCCGACCAGGGTCGCCTCGATGCTGCGGCCATCACGCAGGGCAACCTGGATGTCGGCGGCGCCCTCGATGACGTGGTTGTTGGTAAGGATATACCCCTGATTGCTGACGATGACCCCGGAGCCCAGGCTGGTTTCCAGGCGTTGGCGTGGTGCCAACTGGTCGCCGAAGAAATAGCGGAAGATGGGATCGCGGTAGAGCGGATTGGCGCGCTCGGTGACGATCTTGGTGGTGTAGACATTGACCACCGCCGGTGCTGCGGCATCGACGGCGTCGGCATAGGAGACCGGGCCACTGCCCGCCAGTGTGCGTTGGGGAGTGGATTCGGTGATCTCTACCACCGGGCGGCTCTGGCCGAGGAGATCCGGGCGCAGGGCCAGGATGACGAAGGCCACGGCGAGACCGGCGATGGCGGCTTTGATGATGAACCAGAATGGGCTGGAATGCTTCATGGGCGGCATCTTATCATGTAGTGTTTGTTGCCGGAGAATGTCCCGATAAAAGAGGTGGGAGGTCTATGGTTCGGCGCGATGAATTACTGCGGTATTTGCATGGATTGCTGAATGTGGATGCCTTTTCCGATTATTGCCCCAATGGCCTGCAGGTGGAGGGGCGGGCGGAAATCCGCAAGCTGGTGTGTGGCGTGACCGCCTGTCAGGCACTGGTGGATGCCGCCGTGGCGGCTGGCGCCGATGCCCTGCTGGTGCACCACGGTTATTTCTGGAAGGGCGAGCAGCCCACCATCACCGGTCTCAAGCGGCGTCGCGTGCAGGCCCTGCTGGAGGCCGGCATCAATCTGCTGGCCTATCATCTGCCTTTGGATGCACATCCGCAGCTGGGCAACAATGCGCAGCTGGCGCAGCGCCTGGGGTTGACGGCCAGCGATGGTCTTGTCGGCGAGCCCGCCATCGTCCTCGCCGGCAGCGTGGATGAGCCGGTGAGTGGTGAGGACTTTGCGGCCCGTATTGCCGACCGCCTGCAGCGCGTGCCATTGCATATTCCGGGTCAGGCCACCGAAATCCGTCGCATCGCCTGGTGCTCGGGTGGCGCCCAGGGCCATATCGGGCAGGCGGCCGCGCTGGGGGTGGATGCCTATCTGACCGGTGAGGTGTCTGAGCAGACGGTGCACATCGCGCGCGAGACCGGTCTGCATTTTTTTGCCGCAGGTCACCATGCCACGGAGCGTTACGGGGCGCAGGCGCTGGGCGCGCATTTGGCCGAGCGGTTTGCGCTGCAAGTCGAATTTGTGGACATCGACAATCCGGCCTGAGCGGGTTTGCAATTGTCGCTGACAAACCCTAAAATACGCGGTTCGCGCGCGCCGAGGTTGCTGTTTTTTCCTGTTTTGGGGAACACGACCAATCCGGGCCCGCACCCGAACAACCAAATTAGTTGAGAGAAAAGCACAATGAAGCCGGAAATTCATCCTGCATACCATGAGATCGACGTGAAATGCAGCTGTGGGAACGCCTTCCAGACACGTTCCACGCTGAATCAGGCGCTGCAGCTTGACGTGTGCTCCCAGTGTCACCCGTTCTACACGGGCAAGCAGAAGCTGGTCGACAGTGGCGGACGTGTCGACAGATTCCGTCAGAAGTACGGCAGGAAATAAGCATTCTATATTTGGACGACAGGATCCGGGTGACGGATCGAGTTCGCAGAAAGGCGTCCCAGTGGGGCGCCTTTTTCGTTTGTGCCGGGCTGTTGTTCAGCCTGCCGGCCTGGGGACAGGATTGCCCTGCGGATCGTATCGACGCACGGGCGGCGCTGGCCCAGGTGGTCGATGGTGACACCCTGCGTCTTCGCGATGGTCGTCTGGTACGCCTTATTGGTGTCAATGCACCGGAGATCGGCCGTGACGGCAGACCCAGCGAGCCATTTGCGCAACGGGCGCGAGATGCCGTGAAGCGGATGCTGGGCCACAATGCGGTGGTTGGTCTGCGCTTTGGCGCCGAGCGTAAGGATCGCCATGGCCGCCTGCTGGCTCATGTTTATCACGCCGATGGCCGATCTGTGGAGGTAGCCTTGCTGACGCAGGGTCTGGCGGCACAGATCGTGGTGCCACCCAATGTGTACGGGCAGGCATGTTACCGTGCCGCCGAGCGCGAGGCGCGAGAAAGCGGGCGCGGGGTATGGGGGTCGATTTATCGTCCACAGGCCGTGGAAGCATTACCGAGGTCGACGCGGGGATTCCGTCTCATCAGCGGCAGGATCACGTCTGTCGGTGACAGCAAATACTCCGTGTGGCTGAATTTTCCGCGTAAGACGGGTGAAAAGAAGCGTGAAGGCGTGGCCCTGCGGATTCCACGCAAGGATCTGGTGAATTTCTCGCGCGGTTTTCTGCGTGACTTGCAGGGCCGGCATGTTGTGGCGCGCGGCTGGCTGTTTCGGCACAACAAGCAGTTGGTGATGGTGATTCGCCATCCGGCGGCGCTGGAGGTTCGGCCAGCCGGGATGCATGTTGCATCGGTTAACACCCCCTAAAACCTGAAAAAACCACGGATTCAGGTAAAAAATATTCAAAGCAGTTATCGAGAGAGTCATGGATAAGAGTTTCAAACAGCAGGCCCTGGACTATCACGCCGGTGTACGCCCCGGCAAGGTCGCCATCGAGGTGACCACATTCTGTGAGACGCAGGAGGATTTGTCGCTGGCCTATACGCCGGGCGTGGCCGAACCGGTGCGTGCCATTGCCGGGGATGCCGATCTGGCCTATCGCTACACGGCGCGCGGCAATCTGGTGGCGGTGATCACCGATGGTACGGCGGTGTTGGGATTGGGCAATGTAGGCCCGCTGGCGGGCAAGCCGGTGATGGAAGGCAAAGGGGTGTTGTTCAAGAAGTTCGCTGATATCGATGTGTTCGATATCGAAGTGGATGCGCAGACGCCGCAGGCCTTTATCGACACCGTGGCCAATATCGCGCCGACCTTTGGTGGCATCAATCTGGAAGACATTGCCGCGCCGCACTGTTTCGAGATCGAACAGGTGCTGGTCGAACGCCTCGATATCCCTGTCTTTCACGATGATCAGCATGGCACGGCAATCATCATCGCCGCCGGCCTGCTCAATGCCCTGGAGGTGCAGGGCAAGTCCCTCGCCGAGGCCCATATCGTCTGCCTGGGCGCTGGGGCGGCGGGTATTGCCTCCATGCGTCTGCTGGTGGCGCTGGGGGCGCAAAAAGAGCACCTGTATCTCATCGACCGCAAGGGTGTGATCCACGCCGGTCGTGACGATCTCAATCCGTACAAGCAGGGATTCGCCAACGTCACCGAGCGCCGCACCCTGGCCGATGCCATGGCTGGCGCCGATGTGTTTATTGGTGTATCCGGCCCCGATCTGGTGAGTGAAGACATGCTGCGCAGCATGGCCGCAAAGCCTGTGGTGTTCGCCCTTTCCAATCCGGATCCGGAGATATCGCCGGAACTGGCGCACCGGGTGCGCGATGACCTTATCATGGCCACAGGTCGCAGCGACTATCCCAATCAGGTGAACAATGTGCTGGGTTTTCCTTTCATTTTTCGTGGTGCGCTGGACGTGCGCGCGGCAAGGATCAATGAGGAAATGAAGGTTGCAGCCGTGCACGCCCTCGCTCGTCTGGCCCATGAACCGGTACCGGTGGAAGTTTGTCTGGCCTATGGCGTGGACAGTCTGGTCTTTGGTCCCGAGTATATTATTCCCACCCCCTTCGATCCGCGCCTGTCGGACTTCGTGCCACCCGCGGTGGCGCGTGCGGCAGTGGATAGCGGCGTGGCCCGGTTAGCCTATCCGGCAAATTATCCGGATCTGCCCTGACGTTGCGATAACATCCGAGTCAAAGGGGTTTCGTGTGGGAACGGAGCCAGCCGCGAAGGGTTATCCATCATGGGCTTTGTGGCTGAAGCCGCCCCAACTCAACAGCCCGTCGCGTGCACCATGCGCACGCTGCCCTCGAAGTGAAGACCTGGAATCCAGAATGCGCGAAGTGACGGACATTCTGGATTTCCACCGGCGTGGGAATGATGGTGCGCCAAACTTTTTCAAGTCTCGATAAATGCCATCAAAGTCTGATATTGCTGTGCGGCGGTGCGGATGTCGGTCTGGCCGAAGAGGTTGTTGATCACGGCGAGCATATCGGCCCCGGCATCGAGAAGCGGAGCGGCATTTTGTGCACTGATGCCGCCGATGGCGACCACGGGTATGTCTAATTCCTGTTTGGCTCTGCGGATCAGGTCAAAGCTGGCGGCTACCGCGTCGGGTTTTGTCTTTGACGGGAAGAAACGGCCAAAGGCGACGTAGTCGGCGCCGCTTGCGGCAGCCTGTTGGGCCAGTTCGAAGCGGTTGTAGCAGGAAACACCGATAATGGCCCGCGGGCCGAGTTGGCTGCGGGCTGTGCGGAGTTCGGTGTCGTGCTGACCGATATGCACGCCGTCGGCGTTACAGGTTGCGGCCAAGGCTACGTCGTCGTTGATAATGAGCAAAGCGTGGTGCTGGTGCGTGAGTTCACGCAGGGCCTGCGCCGTCCGCAGGCGGCGTGGGTGGTCGCAGGATTTATCGCGCAACTGGATGATGGCCGCGCCACCGTGCAGGGTCTGTTCGACGGCATGGGCAATGGCGCCGGGGTCGGTCTCGCGGGCATCGGTAATGGCATAGAGGCCGCGTAGGCGGGGGCATCGTGGGCGATCAGTCATCGTCGCCATGGGCCCAGAAGAAGCGGTCGGGAATGGCCTGCCCCATGCCGGGGTGGTAGCCGTGTTTGAGGGTCTCCCAGGTGTATTCCTGCGCTTCGTGGATGGCGGTGACGGGTTCCATGCCCTGTGCCAGCAGGGCGGTGATGGCGGCGGCGAGGGTACAGCCGGAGCCATGGTAGCTGTGTGGCAGACGTTCCCAGGTGTAGGTCTCGATGACGCGGTGGCCGCTGTAGAGGCCGTTGACCACGTTGGGGGTGGCCTCGTGGGTGCCGGTAATGAGCACGTATTCACTGCCCATGTCCAGCAGCTCCATGGCGCAGGCGTCGAGGGTGTCGGCCTCGGGGGCGAAGAGGCGCGCCTCGTTGCTGTTGGGGGTGAGCACGGTGGTCAGTGGAAACAGCAGGCTGGCCATGGCGTTGAGCATGCCGCCGTCGGCGAGGTCACCACCACCGCCGGCGCTCACCAGTGGATCGAGCACCACCGGCAGGTTGGGGTAGTCCATGAGGATGGTGTGAATGGCCTCGACGTTTTCCACGCTGCCGATCATGCCGATCTTGATAGCGGCGACCGGCATGTCTTCTAATATCGCTCGCGCCTGTTCCACCAGCAGAGGGGTGTCCACGGCCTCGTAGCGCAGCAGGTTCTGCGTGTCCTGCACGGTGATGGCGGTGACCACCGGGGTGCTGTGTACGCCCAAGCTGGCGAGGGTTTCGATATCGGCCTGCAGGCCGGCGCCGCCGCTGGGATCCATGCCGGCGAAGGACATGGCAATGGGCAGGTTGGGGTTGTTGCTCATGGGGTCATGCTCCGTTTTTGATATAGCGAGTTTAGTGTAATGTCCTGTGCCTGGGTAATCTGCAAGTGTCGGGGATGTCGTCTACACTTTTTCCTGTGCGGACAAATAGGTGATGGTGGAGGTCGGTGGTGGAAGCAATCTCTTCGCAGTGTGGACAGATGGCGCGGGTTGCCGAGGAATACTGTCGTCTGATCGATGATTTTGAGCCGGACAGCCTGGGTCGGGCATGGTGGCAACAACTTGAAAAAGTGTTGCCGCGGCTGCATGTGGCGGTGATTGCGCTGGTTGAGCCGCCCGATGGCTACGCGGTTTATTCTCTGCCCGATGACGAGCAGCGCTTCGAACTTTACATGCGCTTGCATGACAGACTGTACGCCAACCCTCTGCTATGGTCTTCATGCAGTGAATACCGTCTGTTGGCGCGCCTTTGTGACCGCCTGGCCGATGATCTCACGGATATGTATTTCGATCTGCGGCGGGGCCTGAACCTGCTTGAGGCCCATCCTTCCGACCCCGGCCGGGCGGTGGGCGATTGGCAGAACAGTTTCTATCTACACTGGGCGCAGCATCTGCTGGATGCCGAGCGCTGGTTGCACACGGTGGATACCGCCGAGCATGGGGCGGTGGGGCGACCGTGGCAGACGATGATAGTCTGATGTTTCATTTCCATCACTGTTGCGCCTGAAAAAGCGCCAGACAGGGAACGAGCGCAGGACGCAGGCAAGGAGTGAGGGGGCGACGGCATGGCGCTGGCTGGCTGTGGCGGGTAGTGACACAACATGATGAGAAAAGGTTTTGAATGTCAGTTGAACAATCTTTTGCGGTTGCGTTGCACAGTGTCTCTGTTTTGGCGTGTGTGGCGCCAAAGTTGGTTACGGCAAGCTTTATCGCTGAAAATATATCGGTCAATCCCGTGATAGTGCGGCGCACCCTGGTGCATTTGGTAAAGGAAGGCATTGTCAGGTCACAGCCGGGCTTGAAAGGCGGCTATTTTCTGGTTCACGACCCGGGAAAAATAACACTGCTGGATGTATTGAAGGCCGTGCGGCAAAACGGTGAATTTACCCGCCGTCATGGCTTTCCTTCGGCAAAATGCGAAGCCGGTGTGGCGGTCGAAAAAGTGCTCGAAAAGGTCTTCATAGAAGCAGATCAGGCCATGTATCAGTATTTTGAAAGGGTAACCCTCGGTCAAGTCCTGGCCGAAGCCGGAGTGCGCCCGCTTGCGCAAACAGGCTAGTGTGGTGTAACGTATAAAGTGTACCTATCAGCGTGGTGGGAAGCCGTTAGCTGCAAGGCGCGTCTCGCCGGGAATGGCGTGCCCTTTTCAAGAGACGCAACGCCGCAGATGACGGCTTCCCGCCGCGCCCGGAGGGAGGC
>DRKN01000078.1 GCA_011051755.1 Gammaproteobacteria bacterium | reverse complement strand
TTTGTTATGCAATTTACTCAATTTCTGTAGTACGGAATACCCGAAGTCTTGCCCAATATGAAATGAGTCTGAAGCGAGCTGAAGCTAAGAAAAGGGGACGTTACCGGGGAAGAAAAGAGAAAAGGGAGAAAAGGGGACGTTACCCAATATCAGGAGAAAAGGGGACGTAGAAAAGGGGACGTTACCCAATATCCCAGAAAAGGGGACGTTACCCAAGAAAAAGGGGACGTTACCTAATATAGAGAAGAAAAGGGGACGTTACCTAATATAGAAAGTGAAAAGGGGACGTTACCTAATATAGGAAAAGGGGGAAGGGTCGGGTATGTTGAATCATGCTCAAAGTGCGGGATAGAGAGGTGGTGACGGAAATTTATCGCTTGCTATCTGAAAGAAGGGAGTTTAGACAAAACATTCCGCGTATTTTAACGATGATACAATTAACCTGACCCCTTAGCTTACTCCAATTAACCTGACCCCTTAGCTTACTCAATTAACCTGACCCCTTAGCTTACTGCTGACCCCTTAGCCCTGACCCTTAGCCCTTAGCTTCATTCGGATCGACGGCAACCACATGGAAGAAGTCGGTAAGAGTGAAAGCATCAGCATTGGTGAAAACCTTACCGTCAAGGTCACCCGGGCCTGCCAGAAAAAAGCCAAATCGGTCATGATCGAAGCCGCTGACGTGATCACACTATAAGGTGGGTGGCTGCAGTATCGAGCTGGCCCCCTAATGAGACTCATGCGGTGGCGGAACAAGGTGCACGTCGCATTTGTAAAGGCAACGGCCCGGCCATCATGACAAAATATCCATCAGCCAAAAGCGTCACAAGGCTGCATGGAATGATGAATAGCGCGCTAAGGTTATGTTTCCTCACTGATTTATACGCGGTTGCCCTGCCATGCGTTCTGCACAGTAGAGACGCGTTGCTGAACAGTGCTAAACTTGGCGGCTTTCAGCGTTGGCCACCAGAGGAATCATGCGGGATGCTCGAAATCCGCGATCTTGAATGTGTGCGAGGTGATCACCGTTTGTTTACAGGCTTGAAATTTTCCCTGCAAGGTGGGGAACTCCTGTACCTGCGCGGGTCAAACGGTAGTGGTAAGACCAGCCTGCTGCGCACCGTTTGCGGGTTGCTGGAGCCAGCCGAGGGCGAGGTGTTGTGGAAGGGTAGAAATGTCCGTTCACAGCGCGATGAATTCAACGCCGAACTGACCTATCTGGGACACCTCAACGGTGTCAAAGGCGAACTGACAGCGTTCGAGAATCTGCGCTTGGGCGGTGCTCTGTCGGGACTGGCCGTCAGTGAGGACGATATTTACCAGGCCCTCGAGCGCATCGGCCTCGGTGGCCGTGAGGATTTGCCGGCGCAGGTGTTGTCGCAGGGGCAGAAACGCCGCGTTGCACTGGCCCGGTTGTTGCTGAGTCAAGCCAGCCTGTGGGTGTTGGATGAGCCTTTCACCGCACTGGATGTGGGCGCGGTGGATCTGTTGGCCAAGCTCATCGAGGCTCATTTGCAGAAGGGCGGCATGGCCATGTTCACCACCCATCAGGCGGTGGACATTCGCGCTGGCGCGGTGCGTGAAATGAATCTGGATGCGCGGAACTCATGAGTGACGGCGTCCTGACATCAGGAAGGCAGAGAGGCCTGTTCGCGGCTTGGCGCGCCATGCTGGTGCGCGACCTGACCCTGGCCATGCGCCGTCGTGCCGATGTGCTGACCAGTCTGTTTTTCTTCGTTATCGTGGTGAGTTTGTTCCCCCTGGGCGTGAGCCCGGAGATGGCCGTACTGCGTGGCATTGCTCCCGGCGTGATCTGGGTGGCGGCACTGCTGGCCACCATGCTGTCGCTGGGGCGTATGTTTGCCGACGATCACCAGGACGGCAGTCTGGAGCAGACGTTGTTGCTGCCGCATCCGCTGTCCATGCTGGTATTGGGCAAGGTGTTGGCACATTGGTTGGTGTCGGGCTTGCCGCTGGTGCTGCTGTCGCCGCTGCTGGGTATGCAGCTGGGGCTGGAGGGCGAGGCCATCGGCTTGTTGATGGTGACCCTGCTGTTGGGCACGCCAGTACTGAGCCTGATCGGCGCCACGGGTGCAGCGTTGACCTTGGGCGTGCGCGGTGGCGGCGTGCTGGTTTCCCTGCTGGTGCTGCCGTTGTATATTCCTGTGCTGATTTTTGGTACCGGGGCGGTGGATGCCGGCATTTCCGGGATGGATTACGAGGGGCATCTGTCCCTGTTGGGTGCTTTTCTGGTGATGGCGCTGCTGACCACACCACTGGCTACTGCGGCGGCGCTGCGTATCAGCGTTGAATAACAAATTATCGAATAATGTCAGTGGCCTGCCACAGCGGGTTGCGGAGAGTGATCAATGGCTTTGAAGGATTCCATCGCGTGGTACCATTTTTCCGCGCCAAAGAACTTTTATCCGCTGGCCGGCAAGGTGATTCCCTGGTTTTGGGGTCTGACCATCGCGCTGTTGCTGGTGGGACTCTATCTTAGCTTCTTTGTCGCCCCCACGGACTATAAGCAGGGCGAGAGCTACCGTATTATCTACATTCACGTACCGGCGGCCTGGATGTCCATGCTGATCTATCTGGTGATGGCGATCTACGCCATTATCGGTCTGGCCTGGAAGGTACGCCTGGCCGACATGATGGCCTCCGCGCTGGCACCTACCGGGGCCATGTTTACCTTCCTTGCCCTGTGGACCGGCGCCTTCTGGGGCAAGCCCACCTGGGGCACCTACTGGGTGTGGGATGCGCGCCTGACTTCTGAACTGATCCTGTTGTTCCTATATATCGGCTTTATTTCTCTACAATCCGCCATCGACGATCCACGCCGCGCCGCCAAGGCCTCGGGCCTGCTGGCCATTGTCGGCGTGATCAATCTACCCATCATCTATTTTTCTGTGCAGTGGTGGAACACCCTGCACCAGGGCGCTTCCGTCAGTCCCACCATGGCGCCGAAGATGGCGACGATCATGCTGACGACCATGCTGATCATGACCTTTGCCTTTTGGATGTACACCATTGTCATTGTTTTGATGCGTGTGAGGCGAATTATTTTGGAAAGAGAGCGTCAGACATCCTGGGTGATGGAATTGTTCGGTGCTGAAGCGAGCGGCGAAAAGGATGAGAAGGGTGAACGGAAATGAGTGAATTCTTTGCCATGGGCGGTCACGGCTTCTATATCTGGGTCTCTTATGCGGTCACCGCTCTGTTAATGATGATTGAAGTGATTGCCGTGATACGCGGCAAGCGCACGGTGGAAAAGCGTTTGACACGGTTGGCGAGAACCCTGTCGCGGCCTGAGTGACATCGAGGCTGCGATAACAGGGTTTTATTGCGCCGAGGCGCGTGCAGAATATACAAATTAAGGATTAAACAGCATGAAAACACGGCACAAGCGTATGGCGTTTATCTTGGTGGGCTTGGCTGGCCTGAGTGTGGCAGCCTGGCTGGTGCTGAATGCACTGAACAGTAACCTGGCCCTGTATATCAGTCCCACCGATGTGCTGGCCGGCGATGCTCCCAAGGATCAGACTTTCCGCCTCGGCGGCTTAGTGGTGGAAGACAGTTTGAGACGCGAAGATGATGGCCTGACGGTACATTTTGAGGTGACCGACAGCGCTAATACCATCCCGGTGACGTTTACCGGTATCCTGCCGGATTTGTTCGAGGAAGGGCAGGGCGTGGTGGCGCAGGGCAAGATGCAGGGCGGGGTCTTTGCTGCCAGCGAGGTGTTGGCCAAGCACGATGAAAACTACATGCCGGCGGAGGTGGCCGACATGCTGGAAGAAGGCGAGAAACTCAAGCAGCAATATGGGCAGCCGGAAGAGGCAGCGAGCATGCCGCAGACGCCATAAGCGGCGCGGAAATGCGGCATATTTCGATCTTGATCCCCGACCGACACATTTAAAACAAAGGCAAGGTAAGCAACCTATGATTCCAGAAATTGGAAATTTTGCGCTCATTCTGGCGCTGTGTGTGGCCCTGGTGCAAGGGGTTGTTTCCATCGCCGGCGCACAGCTGGGTATCCGCTCCTGGATGGAACTGGCACGGCCGTCAGCGCAGGCCTACTTCGTTTTTGTTGCCGTGGCCTTTGGCTGTCTGACCTATTCTTTTATCGTCAGTGATTTTTCGGTGAAATATGTCGCTTCGGTATCCAATTCCATGTTGCCCCTCCAGTATCGGATTGCGGCTGTCTGGGGTGGCCATGAGGGCTCATTGTTGCTGTGGGCACTCTTGCTGGGGGTGTGGACGCTGGCGGTGTCGCGCTACTCGCGTAACCTGCCGCTGGAGATGGTGTCGCGCGTGATTGGCGTCATGGGCCTGATCTCGGTGGGCTTCCTGCTCTTCACGCTGTTCACTTCCAATCCCTTCGATCGCCTGCTGCCGGCGGCGCTGGACGGTCGCGATCTCAACCCGTTGTTGCAGGATCCGGGGCTGATCATTCATCCGCCGTTGCTGTATATCGGCTATGTGGGTTTTTCCGTCGCCTTCGCCTTCGCCATTGCAGCCTTGTTGGGCGGCCACATGGACGCCACCTGGGCGCGCTGGTCGCGCCCCTGGACCACCGTGGCGTGGGTCTTCCTTACCCTCGGCATCTCGCTGGGCAGTTGGTGGGCCTATTACGAACTGGGCTGGGGCGGCTGGTGGTTCTGGGATCCGGTCGAGAACGCCTCCTTTATGCCCTGGCTGGTGGGTACTGCGTTGGTGCATTCGCTGGCGGTGACCGAAAAGCGCGGCGGTTTCAAGAACTGGACCGTACTGCTGGCCATTCTCGCCTTCTCGCTGAGCCTGCTGGGTACCTTCCTGGTGCGTTCCGGTGTGCTGACCTCGGTGCACGCCTTTGCCACTGATCCCGAGCGTGGCGTGTTCATCCTGGGCTTCCTGGTGGTAGTGATCGGCGGTTCGCTGGCCCTCTACGCCTGGCGGGCACCCAAGGTGGGGCTGGGCGGTCGCTTCCAGTTGGTGTCGCGAGAGACCTTCCTGCTGACCAATAATGTGCTGTTGGTGGTGGCCTGCGGCGCGGTGTTGTTGGGCACCCTGTACCCGCTGCTGCTGGATTCGCTGGATCTGGGCAAGATTTCTGTCGGCCCTCCTTACTTCGATGCTGTATTCCTGCCGCTGATGGTGCCACTGATTTTCCTCATGGGTGTGGGGCCGATGGCACGCTGGAAGCAGGCCTCGATTCCGGACATGGCTGATCGTCTGCGCTGGGCCGGCGTCGTCAGTGTGGTGATGGCGCTTATCCTGCCCTTCGTGATGGGCAAATGGTCGGCGCTGGCCAGTCTTGGCTTTGCCCTGACCTTCTGGGTGTTCGCCTGCTCGGTGGTCAATATCCGCGAGCGTATGGCTGCGACCCGGGCGAACTCGAAGGCCGGCCTGCTGAGGCGCATTATCGGTTTGCCGCGCGCCTATCTGGGCATGCACGCGGCGCATATCGGTATGGGTGTGTTCATTATGGGTGTGACCATGGTGAACACCTACGAGGTCGAGAAGGACATGCGTATGGATATCGGCGACACCGTTACCATGGGTGGTCATACCTTCCGCTTCGATGGCGTGACCCAGATCGAGGGCCCCAACTATAACGCCAGCCGGGGCCAGATCCTGGTGTCAAAGGACGGCAAGCCCGTCACCGTGCTGTTCCCCGAGAAACGCACCTATCTGGTGCAGACCATGCCCATGACCGAGGCTGCCATCGATACCGGCCTGTTCCGTGATCTGTATGTCTCCCTGGGCGAGCCGGTGAGCAACGGTGCATGGAGTGTGCGCGTTTATTACAAGCCTTTCGTGAGCTGGATCTGGGGCGGTACCGCCATCATGGCGTTGGGCGGCTTGCTGGCCGTTAGCGACCGTCGTTACCGTATTACCGCTCGTCGTCGTAAAGAGACCAGGGTGAAGACCGCGACGAGTGGCGCGCGACTGGCGACGGAGGAGAAATAAACCATGCGTTTTTTGTTACCGCTGGGCCTCTTTACCGTCATCGTCGCTTTCCTTTGGATGGGATTGAGTCTCAACCCGCGCGAGGTGCCATCCCCCTTCATCGGCAAGCCGGCGCCGGACTTCACCCTTCCGCAATTGCATGATCCGCAGAAAACCTTCTCCAACAAAGACATGCTGGGCAAGGTGTGGATGTTCAATGTTTGGGCATCGTGGTGCGTGGCCTGTCGGCAAGAGCATCCGCTGCTAGTGCAGTTGTCACGCGCGCAACTGTTTCCTGTGGTTGGCCTGAATTACAAAGACAAACGCGAGAATGCCTTGCATTGGCTGCGGGAAGACGGCGATCCCTATGTACTGAGCGTGATGGATAACAAAGGTAACATAGGCATCGACTACGGTGTCTATGGCGTGCCGGAATCCTTCGTCATCGACAAGCAGGGGGTGATCCGCCACAAGGTGATCGGGCCGCTGGGGCCGGCGGAGCTGCAAAACTGTGTGATCCCGCTGGTGCGCGAGCTGGAGAAGGCCAGCGCTGAGAACCCGATTTCCGACGAGGTGAAAAAAGCATGCGCCTGATACCATCGTTGAGTGTGATATTTACCGTCGTATTACTGTTACAGGTTCCCCTGCTGGCGGCCAAAGAGGCGGTGCCGATGGCGGAAGACCCGGTGCTGGAAAAAATAGTCAATGAGATTGCCGATGAGCTGCGCTGCCTGGTGTGTCAGAACCAGACCATTGCTGATTCCGACGCCGATCTGGCCGTCGACCTGAAAAGTCAGGTGCGGGAGATGGTGCGTGAGGGCAAGACACAGGATGAAATCATCGACTACATGGTGCAGCGTTATGGTGATTTTGTTCGTTACCGCCCGCCCATGAAGGCCTCAACTTACTTGTTATGGGTCGGCCCTTTTCTATTGCTGTTTTCCGGCATCATCGTGTTGATCTTGAATCTGAGGAAACGCCGCTTAGTGACAGATGAGCAGGATACGGCGTTGTCGCCGGAGGAGAACGAACGTCTGGCGCAACTGTTGAAGTCTGAAGAAAAGAAAAACGAAGAGAAAAACAAATCATGATGATTTTTTGGTTGGTTGCGGTATTGCTGATTGTTTCCATGTTGCTGTTTTTGCTGCCGCCTTTAATCAAGGGGCATGCCGGCGAGAGTGATATTTTGGCGCGTGATGAGCTGAACCTGGCGATTTTCAAAGATCAGATAAATGAGTTGAAGGCGGATCAGGCAGTGGGTGTGTTGACATCACAACAATACGACGTTGCACGGCAAGATCTCGAACGTGACTTTTTGCACGACAGTGGTGACGATGGCGGTGAGGTCGTCGGGCAGACCGACCGTATTATCGGTCGTGCGGCAGCAGCGGTGATTGTCGTGCTGCTGCCGATAATGGCCGTGAATCTCTATGGCCTGCTGGGCGCCGGCGCGGCGGGGCTCGATCCCGACAGCGCCAAGCCTGAGATGCAGGCTGAGGGCCATCAAGGCTCGCTGGATGAGCAGATCGTCCAGTTGCGCGAGCACTTGCAGAATACCCCCGAGGATGCCGAGGGGTGGCTGATGTTGGCGCGTTCCTATCACTTCATGAAAGACTACAGCAACGCCGATGGGGCCTATGAGCGGGCGGCGGCGTTGATTCAGGATCCCGACCCGAATTTTCTGGCCGACTGGGCCGATACCGCCGCCATGGCGCAGGGTCGGCAGATGACTGGCAAGCCCTACGAGTTGGTGAAAAGGGCCCTGAGCCTCCAGCCTTCCCACCAGAAAGCCCTGTGGCTGGCAGGTACGGCGGCCTTCGAGGGCAAGGATTACCGCGCCAGTCTGGAGTATTGGCAGCGTTTGGCGGCGCAGTTCCCGGAAGGTTCAGAAAATCATGCGCAGATGCAGCGTAATATCGGTGAGATTAAAGAGCTGTTGGGTAGCTCGGTGGAGACTCAAACGGCTGCGGCCCAGGCGCCGCCAGCAGCGGGGGGCGTTACGCTGCACGGTGTGGTGCGTCTGTCCGATGAGTTGAAGGGACGTGTGTCACCGGAGCAGACGGTCTTTGTCTACGCCCGTGCGCCGAGTGGTCCGCGTATGCCACTGGCCATTGTGCGCAAGCAGGTAAAAGATCTGCCATTGACCTTTACCCTGGATGATTCCACTGCCATGACGCCGGCCATGAAGCTGTCCGCCTTCCCGCAGGTCGTGGTGGGTGCGCGGGTTTCCCTGAGCGGGAATGCGGTTTTGCAGAGCGGCGACATGGAGACCGTCATGGGTCCCCTTGAAGTATCGTCTGCCGGTGAACTGGAGCTGGTGATCGACTCGATCGTGCCGTAATATAGGTGTGTTTTTTGCGAAATTCTTTACCATAAACCATTGATTGCCAAATATCTGTCGGACGGCTTAGGATGAATCGACGCAGGGAGGGCCGTTTGGGCCTGTTTTTTGAGGCCTTTCGCTGAATATGCGCGATATTTGCTTGGTAATGGATAATGGTATGACAGCAAACAGCAGGTGTGCTTAAGGCGATGCAGGAGCCATTGCCGGGGATGCGCCAGCTTCGCCTACGTGGATGTCGGTGAGGGGCGATAGCAGGATGCGGTAGCTTCGCCTCAAACGACAAGAAAATAGGTTTAACATGAATGTTGCTGATTTAGGCTTGAGAGATTTGCAATACCGTCAGTTCTGCACAGACGGAAATCCAGGATGTACGGTGTTCCAGGTATCCTGGACAACTCGCTTCGCTCACCCTTCGGGCGTTCAGTGCACAAGGTGTTTTTGTGTTCGGGCCTTCACTTAGTTCTGACCGGTATGACGGAGTTTTCAATTTAAGCCGGAGCCATTCGGCTTAGCATGGCCTTTCCTTGCCACGATCCGCTAAGTTCGACAGTCTCCCAAGCGTAAAATTTATCGTAACTAACTGATTATTAGCAGGGGGGATGCAATATGGATCGCAGGGTAGTCTTTTGTCATGTCTTGGTACTGTCTTTGCTGGTGTTTGCCATTGGCGCGGCTCACGCGGGTGACCCCCAGCGTGGGCGGCAGATTTATATTGATCACTGCGCGGGCTGTCATGGCCTGACAGGCTCGCCGACCATGGCCGCGGTGCCGGCCTTTTCGCGTGGCGAAGGCGTGATGAAACCGGATCAGGAATTGTTGACCCTTATCAAGCGCGGCAGAAATGTCATGCCCGGCTATGAGGGTCTGTTGAGCGATATGGAGATTCGCGACACCCTCGCCTATATCAGGACTTTATTTTGATGAAACATCGTATTTTGGTCGCAGGAATTGCCTTGGCCGTCACGGTGATTGCAGGTTTGATGGGCTGCTCCGATGATCCGCCGGCCATTGATGGCAGTGCGCAAGTCGCACCGCTCGCCAGTGCACCGGCTGCTGCGCCCGCAGCACAGGCGGAGAGTGGCTACCACGTCGTCGATACCTTCAACGTGGGTGAATACACGTATGTGCGTTCGTTGGTGCTGGACAAGAAGAAAGGCAGTGTCTGGGTGGGCACCAGTGTCGGCGCGATGGAAGTGGATGTTGCTACCCATGCGTTGCTGGGAACCTATACCCGCGAGCACGGCCTGGCCAATGAATATGTGTTCGGCATGCTCATCGACAGCCAGGGTAATCGTTGGTTTGGCACCAATGGTGGTGGGGTCTCGCGGCTTTCCGCAGAAGATGAGTGGCAGACGTATTTCCCCCTGCATGGTTTGGCGGATTACTGGATTTATTCTTTTGTCGAGGACGCCAAGGGGGACATCTGGATCGGCACCTGGGCTGGATTGAGTCATTTTGTCCCCAAGACAGGAAAATTCACCACCTATCTTACCCAGCTGGTCAACGAATGGGTGTATGGTCTGGGGGTCGACTCCAAGGACAATGTCTGGATCGGCACCGAGGGTGGTGTCAATATGTTCGACGGTAGCCAATGGCATACCTGGACACACGACGATGGCCTGGGCGCCAGTAATGAAAACAACCTGCCGGTCAGCATCAACACCGGACTGGGAACTCGTTCGCGGCATGATCTCAGCATCATGGCGGAGGGCCAGTCGACCTACAATCCCAACTATGTTTTTACTCTGTTGGTCGATCCCGAGGACAATGTGTGGGCCGGTACCTGGGGCGGTGGTGTGGCCCGTTTCGACGGTGATAACTGGGAGAATTTCACGACCGCAGACGGGCTGGGCGGCAACATTGTCTACAGTATTGCGCGTAGCGAAGACGGGACGATGTGGTTTGGCACCAGTGGTGGTCTGACGTCCTTTGATGGCAAGGGCTGGCGGGTTTTCAGCAAGCAGGATGGTCTGCTGGATGACCATGTGTACGCCATTGTCCCGGCCGATAATGGTGAAATCTGGGTGGGTACCCGCTCTGGTGTGACCTTGCTGAGTAAATAGCGACTCACAATAAAAAGTATATTTCTAAACAATCTTCAGCTTAGGGTGTGCCACCGAAAATATGCAATTTCCTTACGTATGTAGGGTGTGTGTATCAGTTGGCTCTCCGGTCGAGCATGGTGGCCAGTGCCCACCCTACGGCAGGAAGCTGAAAATTGTTTAGAGGTTTATAAAAAATGCCGGAGCGCGTGCGCCGGCACGTTTGATTCAAGGAATGGGAGAGGCTTGTGAATATCAGTTCAAAACATCTGGCGATTGGCGCCATTGCGGTTGGTGGGCTTGTCATCGGTGCCTATACCATAGGTACGAAAAAGGCCGAAGAGCCTGTGCCGACAGCGGCCCCGGCGGCGCCTGCTGTCCCGGGCCATCCGGGGGGGGTACCCGCGGTGAGTGATTTGCTGCCCAGTGATGCGCCGGCGGCGAAAGCGGCCGATTTTGCCCATTTCCGTGTCGGCAACCGCAACGTCAAAGGCATGTTGTCCGATGGCGATGAGGTCTGGGTGGGGACCTCAGGTGGTGTGATTCGCTACGATATCCACAGTAACGACTACAATCTCTTCGACGTCAAGAATGGCAGTCTGATCTCTAACGGCGTTTTTCATGTCAGCAAGGTGCGCGGCAAGATCATCGTCGGTACCTATGGTGGAGGCCTGTCGGTCTATGACCCGGCTGCGGACAGCTGGAAGAATTACAACATTCCGGCGGGGTTGGCCGATCAGTTTGTCTACGACGTTGTCGAGGATAGAAATGGTGATCTGTGGATAGCGACCTGGTCTGGTGCCAACCGCGTCAAGGGCGGTAATCTTGACGATGCCGACAGTTGGGAAACCTTCACCGTTGCCAACACCAATGGCGGTCTGCCCAATGACTGGGTGTATGGCATCGAGGTCGGCAAAAAGGGTGAAATTTGGCTGGCGACCGAAGGTGGTCTGGCTCGCTACAAGGACGACACCTGGGTCAACTGGAACCATGAGGTAGGCCTGGGTGCGAAGTACGAGGTCGTGAAAGACGACATCGCCTTTGCCAACGACCCGGCCAAGACCTCCAAGCACCATGCCCGTCAGAAAGAAGAGCAGGGTCTGGGCGATGTGAAGGTCGGTTTTAATCCCAACTATATCGTTTCGATGGTCGTCGATGAAGATGGAGTTGTCTGGGCCGGCACCTGGGGTGGTGGTCTGTCCAGCTTTGACGGCACGACCTGGAAGACCTATACCGTCAAGGATGGGTTGCCCGGCAACCATGTCTTTATGTTGCACAAGAGCCGTGGTGGGCCACTGTGGATCGGTACCAACAAGGGCCTGGCGCGTTTCCGTCCGGATGGCGGCGGCTTTATTGTCATGACCCAGGCCGATGGCCTGTTCGCCAATAACGTCTTCTCCCTGGCTGAAGCGAGTGACGGCAGCTTGTGGGTTGGCAGCTTTGGTGGTGTGGCGAGGATCTTTAATCCCAAGTAGCGCTACACCCACGTAGTACAAAAAAGGCCCTGTCCGGCAATTCCGGACAGGGTCTTTTTTGTGGCAGGGTGACCGTAGGCCCTATTTTATCCTTGTATTTGCATGCCGGATCAAGCCGGGTTTTACTCCAGCCTCCGATCTGATGGGTGAACCTCGCCTGCTTTGCATGACTGACATCCATTGGTTTAGTCGTAAATATTACCTGAAAAGCAGGATTGCAAGGGGATCAATGCCGCTTAATGTGGCGCCTATCTATAGGAATTGGCTGGGTTTCTTGTAGTCTTGATCTACAAGAAGGCTCAGGCTCCGGGAGTTGCTCCGTCTGACAGCGCCCGAACAGTGCGCGCGGGCACAGAAAGGCATGCCCACCCTGCCGGACTGGTGCGAGATTTTGTTTTGCCGCTCGGTTTGGTGAGTGATCCCTGCCCGTTGCGTATGGGTGATATCCATTGGTTATGCTGCTGTAAATAGTCGGTTTCAGTCTAAGAGCTTATGAAAACAAGAAGAAAAATAGATAATTATAGTTATTTATTCAGGGGAATTGTCTTTTAAGGGCTGGGATTATCCCTTTTTTTCTAAGATGTCATGCCTAAGAGGTGGTGTGATATAGGTGTTTTTCCGGTGTGATTTTATGGATATGCTGCCAGTTGCTGTGTATTCCTTTTTTACAATAAGCATATCTAAACAGCATATATTTTTAGTTATATATGGGTGTGTGGATTTGTTGACAATGGATGCTGTGTGCTTATGATTTATCTATCTCATTGGGGGCCCACTCCAATGAGGCTGGATATGTTTCATTTCAATCTCAAAAGGAAAGAGAAAATGAAAAAGGCGGCAAGGGTTAGTAGTAACTTTTTTTTTCGGAAGCCCAGAATTTCATTCAATGTATTGCTCTCGGGCATGTCCTGTGGGGCGTTATTGGCGGCACTTGGATTAACGTTTTCCTCTGCTCAAGTCATTGCGGCCACAGTGGAGCGAGTTAGTGTCGCCAGTGATGGTAGTCAGGCTACTGAGGGCTATTTTCAGCAAAAAGCCGTCAGTCCTGATGGCCGATATGTCGTGTTTGCTGCTTTGGGGCTTCCCCCTGGCGGCGTTTATAACAACGTCTATCTCCGTGATCGAGTAACGAATACGACCGAGTTGGTAAGTATTGCCAATGATGGTACTCCTCGTAACATCAATCAGCCTATTGGCCCGGTTGGTGTCAGTGCCGATGGTCGTTATGTCACTTTTACAGCGCGGTGGCAGGATGGGCGTGCGAGTGCTATGGATGTTTATGTTCGTGATCGTGCCACTAACACAACTGAGCTTATTTCTTCTCCAGGAGAGGTAAATAAAAGCTCCCGGCATCCTTCCATTAGTGACAATGGGCGGTATGTTGCATTTTCATCCAATGCCACGAACATGGTAAGCGGTGATACGAATGGCTTTAGCGACATCTTTGTCCGTGACCGGGTTGCTGGTACAACAGAGCGAGTCAGCATTGCCAGTGATGGAACAGAAGCCAGCGGCGATAGCGATTATAATGGGAGCTTCGAAACCTCCATTAGCGGTGACGGTCGTTATGTCGCCTTTGTTTCTAAAGCGAATAATCTTGTGCCAAATGACACCAATGGAGTGGCTGACTTGTTTCTACATGACCGTACAACCGGTATGACAAAGCGGGTTAATGTTGCCAATGATGGTTCGCAAGACAGTTCTGCGGATACAGGCTTCTATGGGATAAAGCTAAGCGGGGATGGGCGATATCTCGTATTTCAAAGCGGTGATCAGCTATCTTCCGAGGATACAAACGATTTTCTAGATATCTATGTTTACGATCAGGTCCATGACTCTGTTGAGCTGATTAGCAAGGCTTATGATGGCTCTCCGGCAAATTCGATTAGTATTTATTCCAGCATTAGCAGTAATGGGCGTTATGTCAGCTTTATATCTACGGCATCCAATATTGTTGAGGGTGGCATCCCGCAAAGTGTAGGGGCATTTATTTACGATCGTGTTACTCAAACCACGGAGATGGTAGATGTGCCAAACGATGGCGTGTCTGTTGCAGATCACATCAGCTTTGGACATACCGGACTTAGCGGAGACGGCCGTTATGTGCTCTTTTCCTCGGCGGCATCGAACCTTGTAACGGGTGTTCCAGACACCAATAATAGTTGGGATGTTTTTGTCAGTGATCGCTTTGGTGGTATTTGTCCTTAACGCACAGGTCGGACGTATCGGTTCATTGCAATACATAACGGAAACAGGCATCAATTAGCATTGTACATTCTGCAGGCGTAGCCTTTGGTTAGCCACCATCCCAGGTTTGTTGTCCGGGATGGTGGCTTTTTTCTGCCGGTCTTTGGATGGCAAGTTATCCCTTATTTATCATAAAGATAAATAAAAATGGGGTTCAAAGCGCTGTCTACACTTTTATTGTCTTCAGTAACCGGTAGGCTCTTTGTTGCGTCTCTGTCGCCGGTTCTTCTTGTGCCTCATCAGCAAAAAGAAGGGGGCGTCACGCCTCCATCATATGCCACTTGACATAGTAGGCCAGCATGCAAATGAACAGATGGGTTCTTACGCGTTTTTCATCGTAGTGGTAGATAGGATGCACTTCCAGATCGGTTGTTTTAATTGAGCGAAATGCACGTTCCACTTGGCTGAGTGATTTGTATGCGTATTCCTACAACTATGAACACCTATTCTTGCGAAGCGTGAACACCTGCACCCCTCTCTCAAGCAGGTGCGGTATTTTTACCTCAAGTGTTCACAGTTGGTCAAGATTGGCCTGTTTTTTTCTCATGGATTCTCCTTTCAGT
>DRKN01000077.1 GCA_011051755.1 Gammaproteobacteria bacterium | reverse complement strand
GGTCAGCAGCTCCCACTGGTTGAGGGTGTAGGCGATGGCCTTGCCGGTCAGGCTGTCCTTCGGCACCCGGGTAAGGTTGTGATCCAGCCAGCTCTTGAGGTCTTCGAGCACCGCACCGGAAAAAAGGGACGCTACCCTTTTCTAAACAGATACTTTCCGCATTAATGCCCATATGTTAAGTTTTAGAAATGCCAAGGAAGGTTCGCACAGTATTTTCAAATATCCCTCATCATATTACCCAGCGGGGTAATCGCCGTGAGGGAGAGAATACGGGGGTCAGACTTGCGTAATTTTGCTTCCAGAGACTTATAATACAAAAGCGCAAGCCTGACCCTGTTTACTGTTTACTCAGTGATCGGCGACGTTAGGCACAAAAATTCAATAGGTAAAGGTATTGGAACCATCAACGATTGAATTAGTTAAGGATGTCTTGACCGATGCGATTAAAATCCTGGATCCGGCAATAATCACTGCATTTGTTGCTTATCGTTCATTTAAAGAGCAATTTGCAATAAAGCTACCAGAAATACGCGCTACAAAGCGATGCTCCCGTTAATTGACAACAGGCCTCTATAAAAAAGGGACTGTACCCCACCGGAAAACTCCCGGACGAGATACAGCCCCTGCTGTGTGCCGCCTGTCTAAGCAGAGAGGTTACGCGGCACGAAGCTCAGGCTATTAAACGTGCTCTTGTACTTGGATTCACCCAGTTTCTTCACCTTGGCGGTACCCAGCTTGTAGTTGTAATTACCGGTGATGATATCGACCACCGCGCCCTGTAACGCATTGGTGGGTTGCCACATGTTGAGGAAGTTGGTGAACAGTACGCCCTTCTTGATCGCAGGTGTCACCAGCGCCACCGCGGTGACCGCGCCCTTTCCAAGCTCGATGTGCCCTTCTTTCATCAGGGTGTCGAATTGCAGGTGGTTTTTGTAGACGCCCAGGATCGTGTCCTTGAAGGTCGGCACACGCTCGTTATACATCATCACCAGATCACCCGACTCGATACCACGTGCCGCCGCGTCATCCGGATGGATTTCCATGAACTGGGTATCGGCCGGCCAGCGTTGAGAGATATAGGCCCGGCGCTCCGTGTCATCAAAACCCGACTGCCAGATTTCATTGATGCGGCCATTGGTATGCCATAGCTCTCCGTCCTTTGGCTGCAACCAATACCAGTAATCGGAGATCAACGACCAGGGATGCTTTTGCAGATTGACCTTGCCGGTCTGGCTGTTGAAGTGGGTGTATTTCTTGCTGTGGAAATTGGCGCCCTGTGGCCCCCCCACACCCCACTTCTTCTCCATGTCGGCCTCGGTCAGGGTGGTGTCATGCAGGCGCTTGGTGCCATGCAGTTCGCCAGTTTGGTAGTTGTAGAAGGTGGGACCCTGAATGCCATCGGTGCCCAGGGAACGGAGCTTTTCGTGCAGGGTGGTGCCCTCACGATGCGCCGCCACCTTGATCATGTGATATGCCTTGCGGCTCTTGCGTGAAAAACGTGACATCTCTTCCGCGACATCGCTGGAGTTTTTCCAGTCATAGCCGTCATAACCCATGCGTTTGGCCATCTGGGCAATGATCCACCAGTCGGGTTTGGCATTGCCCGGGGCATCATAGAATTTCGAGTACAGGCGCATGCGCCGTTCGCCATTGCCGCGCATGAAGTCTTCCTCACCCCAGGTGGCGGCGGGAAAAACAATATCAGCAAAGCGGCTGCCGATGGGGTCACGCAGATAGATGTCGTGATCCCACACCACCATGCCACCGGAATCAGCGCGCTTTTTCAGGGTGTCGATGATCTCCTGCTTGTCGTGCGAGCGCACCTGGTGAGGGTTGTTGGTCACCATCTGCTCGAAGGCCTGTTGCAGCCCCACGGTACCGGCCATGGCCTGCATCCAGGTGGTGCCGATGACGTGCGCCAGACGGGTGTGCCCGGATTTCAGCCAGCGGTCGGTGTCCAATGGACGCCGGCGTCTGCCCGGTACCTTTTCGGGTGATTTGTTGCGTGGATAGCTGCCGCCATTCTGACCGCCGCGCTGGTGACCCCCGAAGCGTCCCACCACCTGACCCGGGCGGCCGCCTGCACCGCAAATCGTTGCCAGGGAGGCGACGGCGTTGGTATTGGGGGTGCCAGCGGACCAATAAGCCCCCTTTTCGATGCCGAAGGAGGCCTTGATGCGCGAACCATCGGCCTTGGGCTTGGCCAGCCACTCGGCCGCCAAACGGATCTTGTCGGCGTCGACACCGCTGATACGGGCAGCATTCTCCAGCTTGTATTCGTCCTGCGACATCAGCCATTTCTTGTAGCCGTCAAAACCCCCGGTCTGGAACTTGCCCCAGGTGGTGCGCCACTGCCAGGGGGTGTTTCGGGTGCCTTGGCCGAAACCGGAATTGGTTTCCCACTTGTTGTTGACCCACTGTTTGATCCATTCCTGATCCTGCCAGCCATTTTCGATGATGATACGGGTAATCGCACCCAGCAGCGGTGTATCGGTGCCCGGATAGAGATCGAGGTGCAGGCCCACACCCATTTTATTGGCATGCGTCATGCCCCCCGTCTCGCGGGGATTGATGAAGATGACTTTCATGCCGCGTGCAATCGCCGGCATGATCCACTGGGTGAAGATAATGGTCTTGGTTTCGTAGGGGTCGGTACCGCTGATCAACAGGGTGTCCGCCGCTCCCCAGTCTTCGTAGGAAGGCGCGAAATTGTCGAAACCGGCATCACGATAACCCGGGGTGGACGTGGCCTTGGAGGGCGTGTCGTGCCAGGTCCAGGCCGCAGTATTGACATCGCGAAAAGAGAAACGGGTGATGGCGTACATATTTTCCAAAAACTGGTAGCCAAAGGTCTTGACGGAATAGGCGTTGGCGCCGTGGTTCTTGATGACGTACTTACCCACCTCGGCGGCGATATCCAGGGCGAAGTCCCAGGTCACCGGTTGCAGCATGCCATTGATGCGCACCAGGGGATGCTTGAGCCGATCCCGTGTCGGCTTGTCGGGATTGTAAACCTTCTGCGCAATACACCCGCCGCGGATACTGGCATCACCCAGGTTAACGTATTGAGTGCTCTTGTCGGGCGTGATCACCACATGGTGGGGACGCCCCTTGTGCATCACCACATTGTGCTGGGTCGGCGCCACCCATTCTTCCAGGGCGGATGAGGGAAAGTCGATGCCAAAGGCGTTTTCTGACGCCTTGGGGCCGCCGCTGGGGGTATTCAGCGGCCAGCGATAGACCTTGTAGCCGCAGGCCACGATGCAGTAATCGCAGGCGGTGGTCAGCACATCACAATTCTTCGGCGGCAATGGTGCGTTGTCTTCAGGGATATAATACTCGGTAGTCATAGTGACACCCTCCGGTGATTCTTTAGTGCCTTACGAAGTCATTTTCTGCACATTTTGCAGAAATAACTTCTTAAGGCATTTATTCAATTTATCGGGGTTACGATTCCAGCAGGTTCTTGTGACGGCCAAAGATCAGCCCCATCATACCCACGGCGTAGATGTTGTCGCCATCCAGTTCCAGCAGTACCTGGGGCAGGCTTTCGAATGCCTGGCCCGAGACCACGATGCCATGCCGTCTCAAGTCATAGGTCGACAGATGGAGCGGACACTGGCCTAATATACGGTGCGGGCCTTCAGCCACATAGCTACCCTGCAACGGGCCGCCCTGGTGGGAACAGATATAGTTGAAAGCCACCACATCCCGCTTCGGGCCGATGCCGCCACCGGCCTGCACGCCGCCCATCTTGACTACCATGGCGGAAGAGTTGGCCAGCTCATCCGGATAACTGAAATCCACCGGTACGTTGTCTTTCAGCTCGCTGAGCTTGGCGATAAGTTTGCGGGGGTAACTCACCACCCGTGCATTCGCCGCCTGTGCGCTGCCCGGAAATAGCGGAATACTAATAGTGCTTGCCGCTACTGCCGTGCCGCCACTGTAAAGAAGGAACTGGCGCCGGGTGAGCATAACCTTGTTATGCACCTCGGCTGAACGTTCCTGCTTCTGCTTATCCCTCGGTGTGCTTGTATCAGTACTCATTGTTCTTGCCTCCGATTTCCGTTAGGAACGGTTATTTCGCAGCCTGTGCCGCCTCGAGTTCAGCCAATGTGAACAGCGGCTTGTAGCCCGGCAGCTTGGGTTTGACTACCGTGATTTCTTCACCCGTAAAGGCGTCCAGGAAGGCCAGCAGGTCTTCCTTCTCCTCATCACTCAAGTTGAGCTTGGTGATCAGCGGGGTCTTGGTCTTGGGGTAGCTGGTCGTGTTGCCATCTTCGTCAAAACCACCACGATCATAGAAGTCGATAACTTCCTCAAGGGTGTAGAACTGACCTTGCCGCATATAGGGTTCC
This sequence comes from Gammaproteobacteria bacterium, assembly GCA_011051755.1. Taxonomy (GTDB): domain Bacteria; phylum Pseudomonadota; class Gammaproteobacteria; order SZUA-152; family SZUA-152; genus DRQN01. The sequence goes on along the minus strand of DRKN01000077.1, from coordinate 25,229 downwards.
GTGAAACCGATATAACGCAAGCTGGGAACCCGGAACTTGCCTTTGTCCCACTTGTTCTTGTTACGGAAATACAGGCCGACATCGTCTTTGACCGTGCGATACAGTTCCTCGTTGGATCCTTTGGAATAGTACTGAAAGCGAAAGGTGATCTGTGCCAGTCCGTCTTCCAACCACCGCTCTGCGCGCGGAACACCGATGTTGTAGTAGTTTTCATTGCTGGCAAGGGCGCCGTTATGACAAAGAATGCAACGCGCCTTGCCTTCAAACAGCGCCTTGCCACGCACCTGCTCCTCTGTCAGCGCGGAGCTGTCGCCCAGCAGATATTTATCCAGTGGCGTATCACGTTGCACCAGGGTTCGCTCATAGGCGGCGATGGCCTTCCAGGCATTGCCGATGGAGGGCCAGGGTTCACCGAAGACCTCATTGAAGCGCTCGACGTAGCCGGGGATCAGGCGCAGCCGCGCCTCCATGAGGTCATTCTCACCATTACCGGCAACGCCACCCTTGGCGGCAGCGGGCGCCTGCGCCTCCAGAGAGGGAACCGAGCCCGCCCAGAACAGCTTCTGGTAATAGGCCGCATTAATAATGGTCTGGTTGCCACGCCAGTGCACGGTACCAGGATAACCGCGGGAAATATCCTCGGCCCAGGACCAGCCCTGCTCCGGCTCATGACAGGTGGCGCAGCTCACCGAGGCGTCACCTCCCAGGCGGGGATCAAAGAACAACAATTTTCCCAGTTCCACCTTGGCCTCTGACATGGGGTTGTCGAGCGGAATAGGCGGGGGCCCCAAGGGAGCCAGAGGCGGAATCACCGCCTCCGGGGCCTTGGCAAACGTGCCGGCCATGGCAGGGGTTGGCTGCACTTGAGACATCCCGTTGCTGGCTGCAGCCGGTGGCTTGTCGCCCATGGCGGCGGCCGATACCGATAGGGCCGCTGCAACTGCCGTCGCCATCATCAGAATGGGCATTTTCTTTAACGAACTCATGGCTCTCTCCTAGCGATTAGTTGGGGACATCCAGCCAATTGGCAATCACTTCGTATTCTTTCGGATACGCTGCGGTCCACACGTGCCGACTGCTGGTCAGCGGTTTGCCGGACAGCGCGAGCAGGAAGGCCACCAGATCTTTTTGCTCCTGCGAACTCAGATTCAGGGGTTTCATTCTGGCATCCTTGTTGCGGTCGTTATCACCACCGCGATTATAAAAGGCCACGACCTCCGGCAATGTCTTGATCATGCCGTTGTGCATATAGGGCGCAGTGTATTTCAATTCACGAAGACTGGGGGTTATGAACGTGCCCATGCCGGTTCCATCCGCCTTGTGCTTCTGGACATAGGCGCCCGGGTCACGCTTGAGATTCATGTAATTCCCAATACCCATGAAGTCGGCATAAGCAATAAAGGCCTGATGGCGCTCCGGATCGAGAAACACATCAAAGTTTTCCTTGACGCCGGTATTATATGCCTTGCCGTCAGTGAACATAGGGCCACTGTGACAGGCGATGCAGCCCCCCTTCCCTTTGAACAGCTGCAAACCGCGCTTTGCATCGGCCGACATCTCGCCACTATCAAAAGGCGCACCTTCCGAGTTCAGGGTTTTCAGATATTCAGGAATAGCCTTTCTCGCCCCACCATTCGATGGCTCGCCCAGCCCCGCAGCCTTGAACATTTTCACATACAGAGGATCCTGTTTAAGACGTTCCTGCATAATGCGCATGTCCATGTTCATGATGTAATCCTCGGTAATCATGCCGCGGGTCACATCATTGAGGTTGGTGCCGATACGCCCGTCATGCATCCACACCGTTTTATGTGCGGTGTTGATCACGCTGGGCGCATTGCGGAAATGCTTGTTACCGGGATAACCCTCAGACAGGGCATCCGGATTGGCAAAACCATATTCCGGCTTATGACAGGTGCCACAGGAAATGGCGGCATCTCCCGACAGGCGTTTGTCAAAGAACAGACGCTTGCCCAACTCCGCTCTGGCTTTGTTGACTTTGAGCGTCGGTAGCGGGCCAATATCATCGCCCGCAACAGCGAGGGGATTCGCCAGTATCAACCCCATACCCAGGGCTGTTACGAGGAAACCCCTTTTGGTTATAAATGGTCTTGTGGTCATCATGCCGGCCATTACCTCTTCCTCCTCAATGGATTGCGAGTCTCGCCCATGCCCTCAGGGCGGGGACGCGTATAAATCGATTAAATTCCCTATCTGAACAGGGGGATTGCACAATGCAGGCCAAGCCGGCCATATCGCACATTTCTTTATTGAAACAGCAGCTTACAAAGAAAACATCGAATATTTCACAGGCTAATTTATGAACACTTTGTTCCATGACGTCAAGCGTAGAGGCGACTTTATTCACCCAACCGCGAAACATCAGGGGTCGCAGTGGAACCGTCCGCGCCATACCGGCGACAGCAAGACACGGGCGGCGACGCCCGCAGGTGACGCCCGGGAAGGTCGCCCCGGCGGCAGGATACACAGCCGAGGGCTTACCCTGGGGAAGACAGACTGCCGCTGCTTGGAAGATCGTCATTGGCTCTCGACTTCGCATACCGCTCAGGCAAGCGCCTTTCTTTGCCGGCGCACCAACAGCAGGCCCATCAGGAAGACACCCCCGGCGATACCCAGCGGCAGACCATAGACCTTCACGGGATCGGCCTCGGCGGGCAATACCAGCCAATACCAGGTGGTCAGGGTATGCTTCGACCCGACCTCACCATTGCTGCCATCCCAATCGGCGAAGGACACCGGAATAAAATCACCCTCGGCAAAACTCACATCGCCACTGTCACCGCCGTCGCGGGGACGCTTCATCAGTACGCGCCACTGGCCATTGTCCCAGTGGCTCTGTACCGAAAGGCTATCATCCCCCTCACGAGGCACGATTTTCTGGTTAGGCCCGGTGGCATCCAGTAACACACCCCGTGAGGCCACCGCAGGTTCCACACTGCCCGCATTCCAGTACCACATGGTGGTGGGATGGGCGCCATCACCATGGCGGTACAGGGGCTTGACCACCACGGGCTTGGTCTTGAATGAATCCTGTTTGGGGAACTGGATCGCAAGGGCATCGGAATACAGGGTCAGCTTACTGTCCTGTATCTGTGTCGACACCGCTTCCCCCGGACGGCTGTCGGTACGATCATCCACTTTCATTAAGAAGGCGATCTCATCCGCGTTGTACAATACCTGCACCGTAATCGAGTCATTCAGCGGCGTAAACAGCCGGTCTTCCTTGATGATATTCGGCACCAGAGGCAGGGTCACCGCAGGCACTGTGTCCCACACCTCGTCGGTCAAACTGTCCGGCAAGGCGCCCTCGATCTTTGCCGCGCGCAATACCGGCTCATCGCTGGGAGCAACGGACTGGTTGCGCAGGCTGTAGACATAATTGGCAATGTGCCAGCGATCTTGCAGGGAAACGGGATCCTTGTTGCCCTCCTCCGTCGCCCGGTGTGCCGGCATGGGGGTGCCTGGCAGACCGATGGACAGGCGTGTGTAGATGTTTTTAATGGTCTGTTCGCGGCTCTTCTCATCCCCGCCGGACACATTGGTGACACGCCAGGTCCAGGGTTTGGTGAGATTGCGCGGCCAGAGCCGGTCACCCCAATCATCTTCCAGCTTTTTACCGGAGGTGATATTGCCGCGACCGGTAAGACCGTGACACTTGCCGCAGACCTTTTCAAAAACGGGTTTACCCTTGGCCACGGATTCTTCACTGAAAGGAATCTGCGCTGCAACCGGTTCCGCGTTGGTTATCTTTTTAAAATCCGTTTTCAGATAGCGACCGTCATCATCGAAGAATTCATCATCGGCGTCTTCCGGCGCCCAGGCCGCGGTGATGTCAAACCCCTTGATCACGGGAATCAGGCTGCGAATCTGCTGGTCGCTCAACAGCGTGCTCCACGCCGGCATCGCCGTCCCGTCCAGGCCATGTTTAATGGTATTGAACAAATCATCATCACTTGGCAGTTCGCTGCCCGGTGAGGTCTTGTACTTGAACAGCGAGAGGGTAAAGTCACGCGGCCTGGGGTACATGAGATCGGTGGCAACACCGTCTCCCGCCCCCTGCTCGCCATGGCACGCCTGGCAACGTTGCACGTAAACATCGATGCCCATCTGTTGGCGATGGCGGGCACTGACCTTGGACGCCATGCCGCTCACTATTTTGGAGACACCGGCATCCCACATACGCGGCACCTGGCCGACGTAGTCGTAGAGGAAGATAATGACTTCCCAGGTCTCATTCTCGCTCAACATCTCATGCCACACGGGCATGGCGGAATTCCACGGCGTACCTTCCTTGGGCAGGCCCGGGCCACCGGTCGAGATGCGCCAGAACAGATAGGCCTCCTGCAACTGGGCGATGGTGCCGACATCCTGAAAATTGGCTGGCTGGGGACTGAAGCCCAGGGCGTAATGGCCCTTGCCATCCAGTAGATCGCCATGGCAGAAGAAACAGTTTTTGTAATAGACATCACGCCCCGATGCGACGATTTTTTCATAGGCCTCCCAGCCCTTGTCCTCATCCTCGGCCATGGTTTTCAGGATCTGTTCACGCAGCGGATTTTCCAGCTTGGACAAATTGTAGCTTTTGCCAAAAACCCGTAATGAGCCCGGTGGCGCGGGATGTACCTGGCGCAGTTCCACTGGCGCATCCATGGAGGGCTTGACAAAGCCATAGGTGGTGTAAGCGACGATGGCCGGGATGGCAATCAGGAAACCCCAGCGGACAACCGCCAATCCTGGTTCCCTGAGCACCGCCAGGATCGGTGCATTGAACTCTTTCCAACGCGTCTCATCAAAGGAAAAATACAACAGGACACTGGCAATGGTAATAATCATGTACTGCGCCATCAGCGAACTGGGCAGCAAGGGCGGAAAGGCATTATCAAAGATCAGGTAGGCGATAATAACGACCAACACGGCCTGCCAGAATGCGGGAATTTTAATGCCTTTCATCATTCACCCCGTACCAATAAAATCGGTTGATAGATTTTTTCACTCGCCCTTAGGCCTGCATTCGGCAAAACACCCATTACTTGCGCTCCCACAGAAAATCCACCAATGCATCCAATTGCGTTTGACTCATTTGTGCGGAATAATTGAGTGGCATCACGCCCGAGGGAAAGCCTTTGGCGATGACGGCATTGGGGTCGATAATACTCTGACGAATCTCTTCGGCACTCAATCGCGAGCCTATATCATCCAGGCCGGGGCCAATCTCGCCGCCGCTGCCTAACATGATATGGCAGGCCTGGCAGCCAAAACTACTGATGATCACCTCAGCGCTGCCATCAACGGCGCCTTCTGAAGACGTGGCCGCCAGAGGTGTCGCGGTAGACTTCCCATGACCCGCCAGATAGTCCACCAGGATGTCCAGCTCCTTCACCGTCATCTGTTCGGCAAGATCCTGCGGCATCACACCTGGCGGGAAGCCTTCGGCAATCACCGCATCAGGAGCGATAATGCCCTGACGGATTTCTTCACGAGTGAAACGACCGGCCATCTGTTGCAGAGCGGGGCCGAGATCACCACCGCTGCCTAATATCACATGGCAAGCCTGGCAACTGTACTTGGCAACCACTGCCTCAATCGTACTGGCGGATTCCTGCACTTCCGGGCTGGCGGGTTCCGCCGCCGGCGCCTCCGTCGGCAATGGCACCGTCACATCGTACCCATCCTTGGCCTGCATAAAGGCGATGATGGCGTTGATTTCTATTTCCGAAAGTTCGATCGGTGACTTGTCGACGGCCGGCATGGGCGAGATGGTGTCATTACTTCCCTTCTTGCCATAGTCCTTCACCACGTAGATACCAGGATCGACCAGCGACTCATGCAGATAGGATTCGGCATCGGTGGCCGAGCCCTTGTAGCGCTCATCCTGCAAATGTTGGTTGGCCACCTCCACCATGTTGATCGCCAGAATATCCGGGGCGCGGCCAAGGTCGTTATGACACAGGGCACAGGTTCCCTTGCCTGAAAAAAGGGTCTCGCCCAGGGCAACATACGAGTCCATGGTCAACGCTCCCAGATCCACTTCCTGATCGACAGGAGCTTCACCTTCCACCTGTGGCAACAGATTGGCGACCAGGGTGAATAACAGTGCCAGCGCCAGGCTGAAGCCCATGCTTTTTGCCAGCACGCCGCGAGGGGCTTTTATCTCGTTGCTCATGCCGCCTCTCCTGCCTTTTCAGTCACGGACAATGGTGGCGCCTGTTTGGTATTACTAAGATTGGCGATCCAGAAGATAAACAGGACAAAGAGCACAAACATGACCGTGACAATCGTCATCATGTTTCCCGCATAGCCAATCGTAGGGATAAAATTATCCGCTGAGTTATCTTTCATGACGGTATACACATGCCAGTGGGTACGTACCGAGGAGCGTACATAACCCATCAGCGCCATCAACCAGGTGAAGGCGATAGGCAATGCAAACAGGGCGTACTGGGAACGGTTGCTGACCTGCCCCCAGAAGGACGGCAGGGTCTTGGCCTTGCGATACATGAAGGCGTCGATCACGACCCCACTGATAATAACCACCAGGGTGGACACCACCTGCATGACACTTGCGCCAACCTTGTACACGGTGTTGGTGAAGTAACCGTAGTAGACACCGGCAAAGATGATATTGACGATGGCCACGACATAGATCGCCACCATCACGGCATTGCCGGCCTTCTCCCACGAGACCGTGGCAACCTTGTCCGAACGCCGGTAAAGCTGGAAGGACAGAAAAGTAAAGATAAGCATCAGGTTCACGGCGATATTCTTCGCCGGCATGATGCCCAGCGGGCCCAGCAAGTGGTGGTGGCTGCCACCCAGGGCGGCAATTTCACCCGAGGTAAGAATCAAGGTATGCGGCGTCACCCAAATCAGAAAACAGATCACCAGAACCACGGCGATATATTTGATCATGCCCTGGTAACGTTTTGAGCCTTCGGTGCGCGACATACCAGACCACAAATAGTAGTTACCCGCCATGAGGATGGTGCCGATCAACACCGCCTGGACGATAAACAACCAGGCCAAAATACCTCCCATGGCGGTAATGCCCATCTGCTGTGAATAGGCGTAGATCTCAGCCATCAGCCAATAACCGGCGAAGGGCAGGGGCAGGAAGGCGAGAATGGCGATGAAATTGGAGGTGTAGCCCATCCAGTCATAATGGGCGCGGTCCTCGGCGCTTCGGGCGGCCAGGCACTTGTAGGCCGCATAGGCCCCCACCACCGCGCCACCGAAGGCGATATTGGCGATAAACCGGTGCAGATTGATGGGATTCCACAACGGCCCCTTCATGACTTCCCAGATAGTGCCGATGACCGCGCCGACTTCATTGACCCCCGAGGGCGCCATCATGAAGGTGGCCCAGGAGTTGGCCATCACCATCAGGGTGGCGCCAACGCCATTCAATAACAGGCCCAGGGAAAGGTGCACCCACTTGGCATTGCCATAGCGCATTGCATCCCAGCCGTAGTAATAAACGTAAAGCAAAATGCTTTCCATAAAAAACAGCATGGCGTAAACCAGCATCTGTGCGCCGAAGGCCTGCATCAGATAGGCCATTAAATCGGGATAGAGCAGGAATAACGCCAATGCCAGGGTGCCGCCAAACAGGGCCGTGATGGAATAGGCGGTAATACTGATCTTCATGAACTCGTGGGCCATGTCGTCATAGCGCGCATCACCGGTGGAGTGGCCCAGCAGCTCAATCACCAACACAAAAAGCGGCACCGCCAGCACCAGGGCGCCGAAAAACAGATGCATTTGCGCGATGATCCAGACAATGGAGCGGCTACTGACACCGACATCGGGATAATCTTCGCGGCCAGGCCGGGGAGCCGACCTCAGCTGCAATTCCTGCGCGGAATCGGCATTCTCTGCCGTGGCCACTTCCTCTGCGGCAACCTCACTCGCCACGGCCCCGGGCAACCAGTGAGTCAGCGCCATGTCCCCCGACCATAAAAAACCCAGTACGGCGATCAGCAACAGGGACAGCAGTACCAGTGGCGAGAAATTTTTTGTTTCCTTCATACCCCTATCTCCACAATCTTGAATCGGCTGTTGAATACAGCGTCTGGATGTAGAAGCTCTGCATGTTGAACCCCTTGTATTTTTTGCACGTTGAAGCAAGGTTTTTATCATCATGAGTTACTGTGATGGTGTTAAATCAAGATTCAGGGGCAAGCCCTGCATATTCATGACCAAGTGATCCAATCCATAGAAAAAGACCAGCACAGCGGCGAAGGCGACTAACCAGATTTGTAGATTTTTTCGCATTTTCTTCTCTTGATCTTTACCCGTGAAATAAGCCATTCGCCATGGCATAGCGAACACGAATCCTGCCTTTCAAACTCAATCAATCACGATCAACCGTGCTGTATTTCGACACCGCCGGAATAGATTAACAGCCACCAGAAAAACACCAGCATCAGGATCATGATGATCCAGAACAGTTTGGGCCCCCAGGTGGAACCCTCTTGAGACCCCGTGGTCTGGGTCTTGTCGTCTTGTTTTCCCGATGCAGTCATGTCGTCTCCACTCGTCGTTGCTACTGAAACCCGCCGTATTGCCGGAAAAATCCGCTGGTCGATATTTTCGGCGAACCCATCCATCACAGTTGATCCATCTGCCCTAGCCCTAGCCATAGCAACATCCAGGCCAGCCGTCGCAAAGCGGCTGAAAATGCAGGGGTGGCGCGGCTTTGTCGTTCATTGCCTCGCTCAACAGGCCCGGGCCCGTGAGCCTGAAACCGGCCAAAAAATGAATACAATGTTCATTGGTGAGGGATAATCGGAACAAAATGATGCATTGGGTATGGCAAGTGATATATTGAACGGATCATTCACTATTGGTTCGGTATACCCCGCAAATGAAACGTTACGTACAACTTCGGGGCCGATATATCTGCCGCACGGGTGCACAAACCGGCCAAAGGCCCCTACAAGACGGGAATGGGCGCAGGTTTTCAGGGCTATTCAGAACTTGGTACGGCTTCTGCTATCCATCAGGCTGACGCGATGTGAAACAGGGCCTGAAACCGGAACACATGCAATTTTATCTTTTACGGGATATCGACGTGACCAGCATTCAAAAACCAACAAATTCAAAACAAGATATGGCGGACAAACAAGCCGTGGTGCAGGCCCTCCACAGGCTGCTCAACAAGGGTGATGAACTGGATCGTTGTTGCGCCTGCCGCTCCCTCGGCGTACTGGGGAGCAGTGATACCGTACAAACGCTGGTCAAACATCTGCGCGATGACGACATCGATGTGTGTATCGATGCCGCCGAATCCCTGGGACTGCTGGGTGACCCGGCCGCCGTGGCGCCCTTGATCGAATCCCTGCACAATGACCCCGATGGTGAAATCAGGGTTTCCGTCGTCGAGGCGCTGGGACGCCTGGGCGGAGAACAGGCCATTGCAGCACTGTTGTCACTGCTGACGTCCGTGCCGGAAGATACCGACTGGGACGATGACGATGCCTGGGACAGCAACTGGGACGTCCAGCGCAAGGCCGTGCAGGCATTGGGTTACCTGCGTGTCACCGAGGCCGTCGCCCCGCTCACTGCGCTGCTGGACGAAGAAGACGCCCAGGTCGATGAAACCGACACCCTGCTGGCCCTGGCGCGGATTGGTGATGCCGGTGAAGAAGTCGTCATTCAGCGCCTGCAGAACGGTACGACGCGTGAACGCCGGCGTGCGGCCCATGCCTTGGGCCAACCCTGCTCCCCCAGCGGCGCCCGTGCCCTGGGCCGCGCCTTGCAAGACCCGGAGCCGGAAGTCCGCGCCGTCGCCGCCGAGGCGCTCGCCAATAACGGCCAGGGCCGCTACCTGGGCGCCCTGCTCCTGCTGTTACGTGATCCCGCCGACGAAGTGCGTGAAATCGCCCTGAAGATGGCCAGCAAACTCAGTTCACAGGCCAATGCCGAACTCGATGTGCAACAGCTGCTGCCCCTGTTGGGCGATTCCAGCACTAGGGTGCGCGCCGCTGCGCTGCACGTCTTGCAGGGACACTTACCTGACCCGCTGGATAGCGAAACCCAGGCCCGCATGATCAGCTTGCTGAGCGATGCCGAACCCATGGTTGCTACCGCCGCCATCCCACACGCGCCCCGTCTGGAAAACCCGGACGTCGACGCTGTCCTGCTCGCTCTGCTGGCCGATGAACAACGGGATCCCGCCGTTCGACAGCAGGCCGCACTGGCCCTGGGCAAACGCCCACAAATCTCAGAGGAGGTGCTCACGGCCCTGGACAATGCGATCAATGATCATGAACCTGTGGTGCGCTGGTCGGCATTACAGGCCCTGATGGCCTGCCATAAAAAACAGTCCGCTACGGCCTCCCCCGATGCCGCTCTTGATACAACTCTCGATACAGAGAAGCGAACTGAAGCGGAACACGAACCCGTCGCCCCGCTGATCCGCATCCTCGCCGCACTGCATGGCGAAGCGGGCATGGCCATAGCGGCATCTGCCGACACCGCCAGCGGGGACGATCCGGCCCCCGCATCAGCGGACACAACGTCCATCGACGCTTCTGACGCTCATGAAGAAAGCGATGCACCAAACAGCAACGAGGCCGCACCGGCATCGACCCTCGACGCCATCATGCTGGCCAATATGGAATACGAACAACTCGACGAAAAGAAAAAAACCATCACCACGGATGTACTGCCTGAGCCGCCTGCCGGGGACGCCGAGGCTTTCCAGGATTTCTATGACATCCTCGCCCGGCAGCGGCATAACAAGAAAAAGTTCTACCGCGGCAAGAATATCGATATCGAAGCCGATATCCGCCGGCTCAGCGCCCGCGTCCTCGGCGAGTGCAGCCAGCCCGAGGTGGTCGAGGTACTGAAAAAGACCATGCTTGAGGACAATCCCGAACTCCAGCAGGAGGCCGTCGACGCCCTGGCACGCCTGGCGCCGGATACCCCCGGACTGACAGAAACACTGGGACCGCTGAACAGCCTTCTGCATATGGGGGCCTCCGAACTGCGGGTCGCCAGCGCACGCGCACTGGGCGCCCTCGGTAACCTGGCCTGCCTACCCAATCTGCAGGAAAGCCTGCAAGATGAAAATCCCCTGGTACGCAACCAGTCGGTCATGGCCATGGCGCAGATACTGGAACGGCACACCGGTAAACTTTTATGGCAACAGCACGCCGACACGCCTGCCGCCATCCCCGTCGCCAGCGCACGGGCACAAGAAGAAGCCGACACCATCGAACAGGCATTGCACGCCATGTCCGAACATCTGGCCGACAGCGATGCAGGCGTCAGCAAGGCCGCCGCCCTGTCCCTGGCAAAACTGAACTCGCTTCTGCCCGACGGCAAGACCCGTGATGACATCATCGGGCGTCTCATTACCGCCGGCTTTGTCGGCGAGGGACGGCAGGCGCGGGAGATGGGTCAGGCACTACGCGCCCTCGACCCCGGTGCCGCCAGCAATACACTGATACAGCACCTGGATACATTACCCTCGAGCATAGAACGACGGTTTGTGCTGGAAATGCTGGAAGAAGTCTTCCGTCCATCACAGGCCGCATAGCGATTCAAGACCTTTAACCCTGACTAACCAACCCTGAAACAAAGCAAAGCTGAAAGGAGCCACACATGAATAAGGCACTCACGGTATTTACCCTATTTGCGGCGGCCAGTCTGCCGTTAACGGCCGCAGCCTACAAGGTCGTGGATGTCGCCAATGGCGGCACCATCACTGGAAAAGTGCATTTTTCGGGCACCGACCCGGCGCCAAAAATCTACGCCATCACCAAGGACACCGATGCCTGCGGCAGCGGTGATCGTGAAATCGATTTTGTCCGCGTCACCAATGGCGCCCTCAATGACACCGTGGTCTATCTGAAAAAGGTCAAATCCGGCAAGGATTTCTCGGCCGACATCAATAACCTCGTCATCGACCAGAAGAAATGCGACTTCCAGCCTTTCCTCTCGGTGATGAAAAACAAAGACAAGTTCGCGGTGCACAACTCAGACCCGGTGTTACACAACATCCATACCTACGAACTCATCGGTAAGGCAAGGAAGACCGTTTTCAATATCAGTCAGCCACCGGAACTCACCGTCATCAACAAGACCGTCAAGCTCAAGCGCGGCACCGTCATGAAGCTGGAGTGTGATGCCCATGACTTCATGCACGGTTTTGTCTTCGTGGCCAAAAATCCCTACTTTGCCGTCGTTAAAGAGGATGGCAGCTTCGTCATCGACAATGTGCCCCCCGGCAACTACAAGATTGCCGCCTGGCACGGTCTACTGGGCGAACAAAAGGGCAAGGTCACCGTGGATGCCGGCGGCAAAACCTCCATCGATTTCACATTCAAGGGCAAATAATGACTGAAACCTCTGAATGAATCTGCACATGACAAACAGCATGTTCACGATTCATTCAGAGTTTCTCGACCGCTAAAACCGTAACGCATTGATATTTAAAGAGGAAAAAGAATCTCATGGCAAGCTACCGACTCCCTTTCCTGGGCCGGCGTCAGGCCACCGGTTTTGACTATCTGGCGCTGCTCGGTTTCGCCATCAACATGGCCGTGGTCGCAGTGATTGTCGCCCACTGGCTGTCAAGCCCATGAAAACCACCCCCCCTCATTTCACCGTTTTGGCGGGCACAAATCTGCCCTCAAAAGCGTTTTTTCACCGTCAAAATGGATCTATGTCAAAGAAAAGCGCGACAAAGCGACGGAAAATGACGCCGATGCACGTCATGAAAACCACTTGATGACCTTCATCAGAAGCCTGTCGCACGGCCGGATTTGACATTAATTCACACAGGGCAAGATGGATGAATACGATGAATGCACAACTGCAAACCCGCTTTAAACCCACCACAGAAGAACAGGGATCACTTCCCGAGTACCACCATATTCTACTGGCGGTGGATTCATCGGATCACTCCAACCGCAGTCTGCAAGATGCCGTACAACTGGCCGGCCTGTGGGACGCCGACATCACCGGCGCCCATGTCTATGCCGCCAAACTGCACGATGTGCGCTTCCGCCAAATGGAGGGCGGACTGCCCGAACAGTTCCGCGAAGAAGATGAACTGGAAAGGCAGCGGGATGTGCACGATGACCTCATCACTCGCGGGCTGTCCATTATTACCGACTCCTACCTGGATCATTCCGAACGGCAATGTCAGGCGGCGAATCTGACCTTCAAACGCTGTAGCCTGGAAGGCAAGAATTACCGGGAGCTGGCGGGTGAAACCAATAATGGCCACTACGACCTGTTGGTTCTGGGCGCACTGGGATTGGGCGCCGTACAGGGCAGCCGCGTGGGTACCGTGTGCCAACGTGTGGTGCGCCGCAGCACCATCGACACCCTGGTCATCAAGGAGCCCGGCCGTTCCATCACTGACGGGCCCATCGTGGTAGCCGTCGATGGCTCCAGCCGGGCCTATGGCGGACTGCTGACGGCATTGGCGCTGGGCAGACAGTGGCAGGTGCCGGTCAAGGTCATCGCCGCCTTCGATCCCTACTATCACTATGTCGCCTTCAACCGCATCGCCGATGTGTTGTCGGAAGAAGCCGGCAAGGTGTTTCGCTTCCAGGAACAGGAAAAACTCCACGAAGAGATCATCGACTCCGGCCTGGCAAAAATCTATCAGGGCCACCTGGAGATTGCCGAGAGCATCGCCCAAGACCATGGCTTCGAACAGGGCTTTGAAACCAAACTGCTGGATGGCAAGCCCCACGACGCCATCGAAAAATACCTCAAAGAACTAAACCCCTCGCTGCTGGTGATCGGCAAGCTGGGCATTCATGCCGATGCGGATCTCGACATCGGCGGCACCACGGAAAACCTGCTGCACAACACCGCTTGTGCCTTGCTCATCAGCCAACGGGAATTCCAGCCCCGCGTGGAAGTCATCGCCGAATCGACCACCTCCTGGACCACTCAGGCGGAGGAACGCATGGCCAGGGTTCCCGAGTTTGTCCAGGGCATGGCAAAGATGGCTATTTTACGTTATGCCCAGGAGCGCGGCCATACGGTCATCACCGAAAGCATCGTCGAAGAGGCCACCGCACAGCTGTGCCCCGGCCACGCCAAGCAGGCCATGGAAGACATCGTTGCCGCCCACGACGCCGGTGAACTGGCGAAAAAGCCCATCGAAGAGCTGGTCATGCGCTGGTCGGATGAGGCCACGGCGCGCCTGTTGAGCATCGACGATTTGCCGCTGCGCGGCAACCTCAGCATGCGGGCTGAAAAGAAGGCCCGTGTCGAAGGCGCCGAGCGAGTGGAGCTGGTGCATATCGCAGCCTTTCTCGATACGCCAGAGCAGGAGGAGGACAGCAATCCGCCTCCCGTCGAGGCAACAACGGCGACCGAGTCCCAGGCCGGTGAGACACTGAACTGGAATGCCGCCGCCCTCGCCCGCCTGATGCGGGTGCCCGAAGGCTTCATGCGTGACGCCTGCAAGCAAAGGGTCGAAGAATACGCGCACGAAACAAAGGCGGCTGAAATCAGCCTGGCGGTGGCCGAAGCCGGCCTGCAACGGGCCCGCGAGACGATGATGGCGCAGATGCAGGCCGAACCCGGCAGCGTCCCCGAGGCCATCGCAAACGCCAAACCCGGTACCTGTCCATTTGCCCACAGTGCCGAAGAAAACCCACGGGAAGACAGCACGGCCCATTGGAGCGAGGCCGCACGGCAACGTCTGCAAAAGGTGCCAGAAGGCTTCATGCGGGATCTCACCCGTCAGCGCATCGAAGCCTTTGCAAAACGCAATGAGGTGACGGAAATCACCCCGCAGTTGATCGCTGAAAAATACCGCGAATGGGGCGATGGCTCGGAAAAACTACAGCGCCAACTCGACTGGAGTGACGAGGCCCTGCAACGCATCGCGCGTATCCCCGATTTTGTGCGTGGCATGGTGGTGAAAGAAGTGGAACGCTGCGCACTCGAACAGGGCATCGACACGGTCACCCCGGCGTCCCTCAGCAAGGCCATGGGCCGCTGGGAGGACATGGGCGCATTTCACTCCGAGTCCAACCCTGATCTCTACAAAGGCTGAGACGATGCCCGACAATAACCTTTTCCTGCTCGCCATCAACCTGACCCGGCGTTGCAACCTGGCCTGCAAGCATTGTTATCTCGACGCCAATACCCTGCAAAATGGCAGCCCCGATGAGCTTTCCCGCGCGGAGGTATGCCGCTTACTCGATGATATTGCCGCCCGCAGCAACGAGGTCATGGTCGTGCTCACCGGGGGCGAGCCCTTGATACGCCCTGACCTGGAACTCCTCGTCAACCACGGCAGCCGTCTGGGCCTGTCCATGGTGGTGGGCACCAACGGCGTCATGCTCACCGACAAACGGGTGCAATCGCTCAAGCTCGCCGGCGCCCTGGGCATGGGCATCAGTGTCGATTCACTCGATCCCCAACAACACGATCAATTCCGCGGTCGCAGCGGCGCCTGGGAAAAGACCCTGGCCGGCATCGAGGCCTGCCGCCGTCATGACCTACCCTTCCAGGTGCACTTTTCCGTCACCGAAGCCAATGCCGCCGAGGTGCCGGCGATGATCGACTTCGCCCGCGCCAGCGGCGCACGGGTGCTGAATATTTTCTTTCTGATCTGCACCGGGCGCGGCGAATCCATGTCCGACATCAGCCCCATCACCTATGAGCGGGTGCTGAATCAACTAGTAGCGGCGCAGAGCGAAAATCATGAGCTGTTGATCCGCGCCCGTTGCGCCCCCCATTTCAAGCGCATCGCCTATGAACAAGACCCCCAGTCCTCCCTCACCCGGGCCGAGGGCTATGAGGGCGGTGGCTGTCTGGCGGGGATTCATTACTGCCGGATCACCCCCGAGGGCGATGTCACCGCCTGTCCTTATATTCCCCACAGCGAGGGCAATGTCCGCGAAACCCCCTTCTGGCAGACCTGGGAAAATTCAAGCACCTTCGCCGCACTGCGCGACCCTTCATTGAACGGCAAATGCGGCCAGTGCGAATATCGCAAACTGTGCGGCGGCTGCCGCGCACGGCCACTGGCGATGGGGGGGAACCTCATGGACACCGACCCCTGGTGCAGTTATCTGCCACAAGACGGCAGCGTGATCCAACCCTTAATAGAGATCCCGTCGGCCATCACCTGGTCACCGGAGGCCGAACAACGCCTGCAACGCATCCCCTCCTTCCTGCGCAAGATGGTGAAAAAGCGCACCGAGACCCATGTGCAGGCATTGGGTGAGCAGCAGGTTACCGTTGATCACATGAGCAGCCTTGCCGCAAAGCGTTTTGGCGATGCCGGACCGCCGGGCATGCCCGGCCAGGCCGCCACCGACTCCCCCTTCGATGCAGCCAGCAAGGAACTGCCCTGGAGCCAGGCGGCCCGTGAACGTCTGGCCGGCATGCCGGCCTTTTTGGCGGAGGGCGTGCGCGCCGTGGCCGAAGACGTGGCCCGCGCCGAGGGCCGCCTGGAGGTCAATATCAAGTTGCTTGACCGGCTGGAGGCGGAGGATCAGCTGGAACGCCAATTCGACTGGTCGGACGGAGCCGAGGCCGCGGTGGAGGAATGTCTCGCCGACAAGGCCCGCGAGGTGCGCCTGTTTGTCGCCCCGGCGCTGGAGGCCGAGACCGAGCGGGTCACCCAAAAACGCCGTGCAAGCACGGTGCAAGCCGAGGACGTGCGGCAGGCCATGGCCGTCTTCACCGGCGGTGTGGAGTGGTCGGACGAGGCCGCCACACGAGTCGCCAGCGCCCCCGATTTTGTCCGTGCCGGCATTAAGAAGGCGGCCGAATTCAACGCCCGCCGGGAAGGCTTGGAGATCATCGCTTCCAGCGACCTCACACGCTTTCGCAATCGCGCCATGATGCGCGCGGTACAGCGCATGAAGGGCTTCGGCATGACCGAACTCAGCTTCGATGCCTTTGACATCGCCAAAGTAAAAGTACCGCGCCTGAAGGAAAACCAGGAGGCGGTGAAACGCTTCGATACCATCCGCGAATTTGTCGATGCACGCGAACACCCCGGCGAATTACTGGGCCAGGAACTGCTGGCGGAGATGAAGGAAAAGCTGAAAGGTAATGTTAAATGAATATGCCGGTAGGTTGGGGTGAGGTACGAACCCCAACAACGGCAGTTTGCCAAAACCTCGATTGTTGGGATTCGTACCTCGACTTTGGCGTCCTGCATCGCCCTAGCTCCTGCATCCATGCAGTCGTCACCCCAACCTACAACTAGAAGTAAAACATGACCGACACAGACGTACTCATCATTGGCGGTGGCATCTCCGGACTCGCGACGGCCTGGTGGCTGGCCCAGGCCGGTGTCTCTGTACAGGTGTGGGAAGCCGACCAGCGTATTGGCGGCAAGATAAAAAGCCACCAGCAGGACGGCTATCTCACCGAGCGCGCCGCTTCGCTGTTGATGAATTTTCGCCCGGAAGTCGCGCAGCTGGTGCACGCGGCGGGACTGGACGAGGTAAAGACCCGGCGCACCTCCCAGGCCCAGGCACAGCGTTATCTCCTGCACCATGGCCGGCTCCAGGCCCTGCCGATGCGGATCGGCGGTCTGCTGACCTCGCCCCTGTGGAGTCTGCGCGGCAAGCTGCGCCTGCTGCTGGAGCCCTTCATCCCCGCCGGAGGCCATGATGATGAATCCGTCAGCCAGTTCATCCGCCGCCGGCTGGGCGATGAAATGTTGGAAAAGGCCATGGAACCCTTTGTCGCCGGTACCCTGTCGGCGGACCCGGATCTGGCCAGCGCCGGCGCCACCCTGCCGCGTCTGACCACACTGGAGCGTCGCTTCGGCTCCATCACCGCTGGTGTGCTGGCGCATAAACTACTACGCCGCCGCACGGCTTGCAGCACCGATACCTTCTCCTTCCGCGGCGGCATGAGCACCCTGGCCAATACCCTGGCCTGCACACCCGGCCTACAGATCCTCTCCAATCGTCGCGTACAGGCAGTGGCGCCCTGCCGGCAGGGCTGGCGTGTCACGGCGGTCACCCCGGATGGAGAACGCAGCCTCAGCGCCACACACATCATCATGGCCACGCCGGCACCGGTGGCGGCAAGCCTACTGGCATCGCTGGACAAAACCCTGGCGTCGCTACTGGCTGAAATCCGCTATGCGCCACTGGCGGTATTGCACATGGGACTGGAACGCGCAGATATCGAACACCCGCTGGATGGCACCGGCTTCCTCACGCCGCGACGCGAGCAGCAACCCTTTTCCGGCAATCTGTGGATGAGCAGCCTGTTTGCGGGTCGCGCCCCGCAAGACAAGGCCCTGCTCACCACCTACCTTGGCGGCGCCCGTCAACCCGAGGCCGCCGCCTGGAGTGACGCCCGTCTGGTCGACGAAAGCCTGCATGCACTGACGCCGCTACTGGGACTGAAAGGCAGTCCCGTGATGGTGCGCATCGACCGCCATGCCCAGGCCCTGCCCCTCTACCATGGCGCCCACATGGCACGGGATCAGAGTATCAGCCAACAACTGCACGCCCTGCCCGGCATGCATATCGAAGCCAATTACCGTGGCGGTGTATCGGTACGTGACCGTATCGCCCGTGGCCGCTCATTAGCGCGCCACATCTGCACACAATTGCAAACAAGTACGCAGAGCCTGTCAGTGGATAGCCTGATTTCACTGCCTGCGGATCGTTAAGCGCCAAAACCGCCAACCGGGCATTGCAGGCATTGCGGATCCTGCCGATAGCCTCCACTATTAGCGGTAATCCGGGTCTGACACCGGCGTTGATCAAACAACCACTGATGGAGAACCAACACATGGCCACACCGAAACAGGCCAACCTCCCGCAAGCCGCCGCACCCTATCTTTTTCTGCGTGTTAGCGGGGCGGTATTATTGATCATGCTGCTGATTTCGGTGTGGGCGAGGTGGTACGGTCAACAGGTCTCCCTGCCGCGTTATTGCGAGAATCCACAGAGCACATTGCAACATCTCGAAAAGGTATTGGTGGAAGAACGTCCCGCCGGCGATGAAGCACGCCGCCCCTACATTGTTGCCGCCAAGATACTCTTTCTATTACCGCGTCATCCGGGAGAAGGACAGACGGCCTATCTCAGCCGCATCCACACCTACATCCAGGATACCTGCCGGTGAATACGACGCTTCAGAGTCGTGACCCCCCCCCTGCTCTGAGCAGACGTTTTCTGCTGATCTTTCTGCCTTTGAGCGCCCTGTTGATCACCATCGGCGTCAGCCACTACTACGCCGAGATGCGACTGGCGCGGGTCAGCCTGGAAAGCAATGAAATACAAAACGTGGCACTGGCGCAAAAAGGCATTACCAGTGAAATGCGCGCCGTCATCTCCGACCTCACCTTCCTCGCCAAACTCAATGAACTCTGGGATCTCCTGGACAACCCCAACGATGATACCGCACGCCAGAACCTGTCGCAGGAATTTCTCTATTTCAGCGAAAAAAAAGGCATTTACGGCCAGATCCGTTTTTTATCGGCGGATGGTATGGAAATTATCCGCATTAATTATAACGAGGGACAGCCACACATCGTTGAACAAAGCGAATTACAAAACAAAAGTGATCGTTATTACTTTAAAGAGGCCATGGCGCAAGATATCGGCGGTGTCTACATGTCACCTTTTGATCTGAATGTTGAAGATGGGCAAATCGAAAACCCCTTTCGGCCGGTCATTCGCTTCGCCACGCCCCTGTTCAATAGTCGGGGAGAAAAAAAAGGTGTATTGATGTTCAACTTCCGGGGTGAAAGACTGCTGCAGAGTTTTCATCTCGCCGCCCCCAATATCGACGATCATCTCAATCTCATCAATACCCACGGATACTGGCTCAGCGGCCCCCGCCCGGAAGACGAATGGGGTTATTTCATGGGGCGACAGCGTTCATTCGCTAAAGCCTTCCCCACCGCCTGGCAGCGGATAGTGAACGAAAACAGTGGCAGTTTCATCACCGAAGAGGGTTTGTTCACCTTTTCCACCACCTACCCCATGGTCTCGGTGATGGAGTTTTATGCCAATGCCGGCATCGGCTCAATTTCCTCAATTTTCGACGGCTACCAGGACACCAGCCCCCATTTCTGGAAAATCGTGTCACATGTCCCCACCTCGATCCTGAATGCCACTTCGCAAAACTTTTTTCGCCAAAATCTCCTGCTCTATTCACTGGCGGGTCTTTTTTTGCTGGCGGGATCCTTTATCGTTGCCCAGGCGGGCATTCGCAAGCAACTCGAAGAGGCGCAAAGAAGCTTTGAACGCCGTTACCGTGACACGCTGGAAAACATGCAATTGTCGGCCGTCACCCTGAATGCAGAAGGTCTTATTACCTTCTGCAATGATTGTCTCCTGAAATTGACGGGATGGCGACGGGAAGAAGTGATCGGAAAAAACTGGTTCGATACTTTTGTGACGCCACAGGATCGGCAACAGGCACATATCGCCTTTGCAGAAATCACCACTGGCAATGCCTCACCGCACACCATTGAAAGCCGTATTACGACGAAGTCCGGCGAGACATTACTCTTCTCCTGGGCCTCCACACTCTCCTTCAGCCGCCTTGGGAAAATATCCACCCTGACCAGTATTGGCCAGGACATCACCCAGCAGCATGAGCGCCAGGAACGCCTGCGCAAACTGTCCCAGGCCGTCGAGCAAAGCCGAAATTCGGTCATGATCACCGACATCCATGGCCATATTGAATATATCAATCCGCGTTTCACCGAACTGACGGGATATAGCGCCGAAGAAGTGACGGGCAAGACACCGAGACTCTTCAAATCCGGAGAAACCAGTGACACGGATTATGCGCAGCTTTGGAAGACCATCATCCAAGGTAATGAGTGGCGCGGCGTATTCCACAATCGCAAGAAAAACGGTGAGTTTTATTGGGAAGACACGCTGATTTCTCCCATCCGTAATGAGCAGAGTGAAATCACCCATTTTCTCGCCATCAAGGAAGACATCACCGAGCATGTGCGGCTGAAACAAGAAGTGGAGGAACGCAACCAGGAACTGGCCAAAACCCAGACCCTGACAGCCATGGGACGCATGGCCACCATGATCGCCCATGACCTGCGCAACCCGCTTTCGTCCATCAAGATGACCTTGCAGATATGGGGAAAGCGCGCCGAGGGGGACTGGGGCGAAGAGGCGGCGGAGATGAAACAGATCTCGCTGGATCAGGTGCGCTACATGGAAACCATTCTTGCCGACCTGCTGACCTTTGCGCGCCCCGATGCCCTGAGCCCGGAATGGCTGGATGTGAAAAAGCTGCTCACCAGCGCCATCAATACCACGCAAAAAGAGCTACAGGAGAACGGTGCCAAAATCACCGAGGACTATCCACCCCAACTACCGACACTACATGGCGATGCCACCAAACTACGGCAGGTATTCAGCAACCTGATCGCCAACGCCCTGGACGCGACGGATGACGTGAACCACGTCCCGCAAATCCGCATCCATGCCTTGATGGAGGTTAACGATGCCACACCGACAATCCGCATCGATATCTGCGATAACGGTGGTGGTATCGACCCGGGGCTGAACGGCAAGTTGTTCGAGCCATTTTTTACCACCCGCGCCAAGGGCACCGGTCTGGGCCTGCCCATTGTCAAGCGTATCCTCGATCAGCATCATGGCCAGATCAGCCTGCACGCAAACAAGCGTGGCGGCACCTGTGCCAGTGTCACCTTACCGATAGGACCCATTGAGTCATGAACACAGCAATGAAAGATTTGAACTCCATAAAACACACGGAAGACAGGATGCCCATTCGTAAAGGACATATATTGATCGTTGACGACGATGTCGCCAGTTGCAGAACGCTTCAGCTGCACCTGCGCAGCGAAGGCTATGATGTCAACATGGCCCACAGTGTCGATGAAGGATTGGCCGCCGCCCATAAGCGACGTCCTGACCTGCTGATTCTCGACATCCGCATGCCGGGCAAGTCGGGTCTGGAAGGGCTGCCCGAATTCAAGCAAACCTTCCCCGCCCTCCACATCATCATGATTACCGCATTCCATGACATGGACAGCACGATTCAGGCCATGCAAAACGGCGCCGAGGACTACATCCACAAGCCCATTGATATCGATGAGCTGGACAACACCATCGCTCAAATTCTGGCTCCCGACGCCCAGCCGACGGTGGAAACAGAGCGTAATGAACCCATCACCGACGGCAACACCATGGTGGGCCGTTCCCGCGCCATGAAAGAGGTCTTCAAAACCATTGGCCTGGTTGCCTCCAGCCCGGTCACGGTATTGATCACCGGCGAATCCGGCACCGGCAAGGAACTGGTAGCCCGCGCCACCCATCGTGCAGGACAGAGAGCCAATGGCGCCTTTGTCGCGATCAATTGCGCGGCACTGGTCGAAAACCTGCTGGAATCAGACATGTTTGGCCATGAAAAAGGCGCCTTTACCGGCGCAGTAAGCCGGCAATCCGGTAAATTTGAACAGGCCAATCACGGCAGCATCTTCCTCGACGAAATTGGCGAACTTTCCCCCACCATGCAAGCCAAATTATTACGCGTGCTGCAGGAAAAAGAATTTACCCCGATTGGCGCCAAGGCGCCCCAGCGAACCAATGCCCGCGTCATTGCCGCCACCAATGTCGATCTGGCTGAGCGTGTACGCAAAGGACAGTTTCGTGAAGACCTGTATTACCGCTTGCGGGTGGTGACTATTCATCTGCCGCCACTGCGCGAGCGCCGCGAAGATATCGAGGATCTGGTGCAGACCCTGATTTCACGCATCAACCAGCAAATGCACGCCGGCGTCACACAGATCTCCGCCGACGTCATGGCGTGCCTGAAGGAATATGACTGGCCGGGCAACGTCCGCGAATTGTCCAATACGCTGGAAAAGGCCATAGCCCTTTGCCCGGGTTCGGTTATAACCCGAAATCTGATTTCAGATATCTGCAGCAGCGATGCCCCCATGGCCAATGGCCCCCATCGCCCGCTGGCTGAATTGAGTCTGGAAGAAATTGAGGGCGCGCATGTCAAACGGGTACTGGAGGCCACTCACTGGCACAAGGGACACGCCTGCGACACCCTCGGCGTCTCCCGGCCACGCCTGCGACGTATGATCAAACATTTCGGCCTGACACCGCCCGACGGCGCCGAAGATGATGACGACAACGGGGATGAAAACGGTGTACAACAGGATTAGGTGAGTTCACGTCATTCCCTCCACGAGTACGCTGATCGCACTCATTGAAAAAGAAGGCTGAGCATGAAATCACAACTCATTGATCCATTCGGCAGAAAGGTCGAATACCTGCGATTATCCGTTACCGACAAATGCAACATCCGTTGCTTCTATTGTCTGCCAAAGGGATTCAATGACTTTGATTGCACCAGCCAGCACCTCACCCAGGACGAGATAGTCCGTATCGTCGGCGCCTTTTCCGAATTAGGTGTCCGGCGCATTCGTCTCACCGGCGGTGAACCGTTGGTGCGCAAAGACGTTTGCCAATTAAGTGCACGTCTTTCCGGCCTGCCGGGGGTGGAGGATTTATCCCTTAGCACCAATGCCAGCCTGCTGGCACAACATGCGATGACCTTAAAAAAATCGGGTGTGGCGCGTATCAATGTCAGCCTCGATACCCTGCGGGCGGATCGCTTTCATGAAATCAACGGCGGTAATCTTGCCGACACCTTGGCGGGTTTAATGGCGGCAAAGGCCGCTGGCTTTGCCCCCATCAAGATCAATATGGTCGCCATGAAGGGCATCAATGATGATGAGTTTGAAGACATGGTTGCCTTCTGTTTAGAACATGACTTCACCCTGCGTTTCATTGAAACCATGCCGGTCAGCAGTGCCGGCCGCAATGCCAGCGAGCACTACCTCCCGCTACAAGAGATAGAAGACAGACTCAAGCATCAGTTTGATTTGCTTCCCGGTGTCATGCCCGGTGGCGGCCCAGCCCGTTATTTCCAGATCAAGGGCACCAGGCTGCGCATCGGTTTCATCACCCCGATCTCCCAACATTTTTGTGAAACCTGCAACCGGGTGCGCCTGACGGCGACGGGCGCCCTTTATCTTTGTCTGGGTCACGAGCACAAAATCGAATTACGCCAACCGCTCAGGGATGGCGTCAGCGACGAAATGCTAAAACAATGTCTCATTGACGCACTGGCTCTGAAACCGGAACGCCACTATTTTGAGGAAAACCCCACCCAGGTCGTTCGCTTCATGGCGAAAATCGGTGGATAAACATTGTTCGCCCTTGTCATATCCAGGGAGTCTTTGACTAGGGGGCGTTCCCAATTTAGCCATATGGCAACGGCTACCAAACTTAACATTGCCTAATAGGTGATCGCCAAGCATTCATAACGAGTGGCAATTCGGCGATAGTGTTTTTGAAACACCCGCTCCACTAAATTCCGCTCACGACATATGTGCTCGTCATATTCTCTTGCGGTCTTTCTGTTTTTCTTTGGCGGTATAACCGCTATCGCTTCAGCCGCCTCGAAGTAGCAATAAATGCATCTGCATCATATCCCTTTTCAGCAATCACATCATCGGCTGAGAACCCTGCTATCAGTGGATTTTCTTGCTTTATTTCAGAATGCTGTCCTGCGGTTAATATAAAACGTACCGGATTATCCAGCGCATCTACCGCAGCATGTATCTTGGTACTCAGCCCGCCACGTGATTTACCCATCGCCTCATTATCCTGCTGTTTTTCTTGCAGCACCATGCTGATGAACTCGAACAATACTACCATCGACCATGCTTTCTCGGCCACGCGGCCCTATTTTTACCCCCTTATTTTTTCAGCCCGGATCCCACCAATGCCGTAATATATGTCAACTTCAAGTCTGAATTCTGGAATGGAAACCTCGAAGCAGCCATTTATAGCAACCGGATACTTCAGTTGGTCTGTCGGTACAGAACCCAGGTTGCCGACGCACACAACGTAATCACCCAGGCTCAGTTCTAATTTATACGTGCCGTCAATAGATAATGGCATAACACCTGACAAGCGTGATTCATAATGGCTTCGGGATAGATTAAACTGGGATCGTAGTGCTTGGTTGAGGTTTAGTTCAGCGACAAGTAACTGCCAATTTGAGTGTGACAAAGCCAACACAACTCCATTATTGTAAGCCATGTTTGGTATTGTGGACACATCACTCTCGTGGCGAACGATGCCTTCAATCCCTGGCACGCCTTTCCCCGATGACATATTTTTTTGGCTCATATCTTTTTCAAGACAGGCAGACTGTACTGC
>DRKN01000076.1 GCA_011051755.1 Gammaproteobacteria bacterium | reverse complement strand
GCCTCCGGCAACTCCTGCGATATCGCGGCAAATGCGCGCATGAATGTAGCGGCAGCCTTGTAGAACGATACCCGCAGGGCTTCGGTTTCGCCGAGGGCTTCCGGGTTACTGGCGATGCCGCAGAAATAATGCAGGTATTGTTCCACCTCTCTGGGTTGCGCGACCGGCTCACAGAGGTATTTCAAGGCCTCTCGGGCAGCATCCAGCTTTTTCCGACCCTCTTGCAGCCGATCCTTGAGATGCACATTGTTCTCTGCATCGCTGGCGCCGTCGAGATCCAGCTCATCGGAGCTGTACACCGCAATGGCTTCCTGAACATTGCCGAAAAGCGCCTTGAAATCGACGATGTAACCGTAATCCTTGTCGTCACCGTCCAGACGGTTGGTACGGCAGATCGCCTGGAACAGGTTGTGATCACGCAGTTCGTTGTCGAGATAGATATAGGTGCAACTGGGCGCATCAAAGCCCGTCAATAACTTGCTGACCACGATCAGCAGCTTGCAGTTGGCCGGTTCCTCGATAAAGCGGCGCTTGATCTCCGCCTCATATTTCTCCGTGGTCGGATAATCCTTCAGAACATAATCGTTATAGGTGTCGAATTTATATCGTTCATCGCTGTTGGGTAGCTCACGGGAAATCGCATTGTGATTGGGCTGAAAGGACGTAATGATGCCAACATGAGGAGCGAAATTCTCATTCAGAAACAGCCGGAAATAGTGACAGGCATCATAGATCGAAGCCGCAACCAGAATGGCGGTTCCCCGGTCGTTGCTCAGTCTGGGTTTGAGGCTGAAATCCTCGATGATACTGGCGATGATGCGCTGCTTGCGCTCGCCCGCGCTCATCAGTTTTTCCATATTTGCCCAGGCTTTACGGATGGCTGCCTTCTGGTAGTTGTTCAGGTTCTTGGTGGCATTGTCGAACCAGCGGTCCACGGCATCCTGCGAGGTCAATTGCTGGGGCACATCACGGGCCTCGTATTTCAGGTCCAGCACCACGTTATCCGCCACGGCCTGATGGAACTTGTAGGTATGAATGTAGGTACCAAACACCTCCCGGGTGGTTTTCTTGTCCTTGCGCAGCAGCGGCGTGCCGGTAAACCCGATGAAAATCGCCCCTTCCAGCCAGCGTTTCATCTGTTGGTTCATGTCGCCGCCCTGGGTGCGGTGACATTCATCGACAAAGACGTAAAACCGGCCATGAACGGGCGGTGGATCGCCTTTCAGGTCATTGGTGTCAAACTTATGGATCAACGCACACAGCAGGCGCGGTGAGCTGGCCCCCAGTTTTTGCACAAACTGGTTGCGCGAGCTAATGCGCACAGTATCGGCATCCTCATTCTCGCCCAGCACTCCTGCATTTTGCATGACGCCTGCAATCTGCCTGTCCAGTTCATCGCGGTCGGTAATTACTAGAACGCGGGCATCCGGGTCATGCTCCATCAGCCACTTGGCCAGCAGCACCATCAGGATACTCTTGCCACTGCCCTGGGTATGCCAGATCACCCCGCCCTCGCGCTGGTGGATACGTTCCTGGGCGGCCTTGACCCCCGCATATTGATGCGGCCTCGGCACCTTCTTGACACCCGCATCGAAGATCACGAAATTCCGCATCAAATCCAGTAGGCGTTCCTTGTTGCACATCTGCGCCAGCGGCTTGTCCAGATATTCTCCGGTGCCGACCGCATCCTGCCCAAGGCGATGGGTCTCATCCTTCCACTGGACAAAGAACTGCTCCGGCGTGCCGGTAGTGCCGTAACGCAGCCCCTGGGTGTCATTTCCCGCGAACACCAACTGCACTGTGGGAAAGAAGCCGATACTGAATATCGTCTCCTGGTTGGTGATCAGTTGACGCACCCCGTCGGCAACCTCAACCGAGCCGCGTTTCAGCTCGATGACCCCAATCGCAAGGCCATTCAGATAAAGCACCAAATCCGGGCGGCGCTCATAACCACCCTTCAGGGTGACTTCCTCGGCAAGGGCAAAATCATTGGCACCGGGATCGGCCCAATCGATCAGATGCACCTTTTCGTGCGGCTTATCGACGGCAATCTGCACATCCACGCCATAGCGCAGCAGTTGATAGGTGCGCATATTGGCCTGATAAAGCGTGACCCCAGTGCAGTCAGCAGCGGCATGGAGCTTTTGCAGGGCAGCGGAAACATGGGCATCGGAATAGCCGCGCCGCTTCAGATTGTTGCGCAGCAGTTCCGGCTCTATGCAACGGTTGTTATCCCGTTTCTGCCAATCGCCCAGATAGTCGTAACCCAGGCAATCGGGGCGGGAGCTATCGGTAAACAGCGCCACCACCCGGTTTTGGGTCAGGCGTTCGGGTCGGGGCTTCTTCATTCGATAACCTCCCAATGACCGCCTTTGGCTGGGCCGATGCGCCTCAAAACGCCAGAATCTTGCAACTTTTTCAGATTTCGCTCTACAGATCTAGTGGTAACCCCCGTTAAATCAGCAAGTTCAGAAATGGTGACGTATGTATTCTTTAGAATTTCAGAAAGAATTTTCTCCGACGTTTTC
>DRKN01000075.1 GCA_011051755.1 Gammaproteobacteria bacterium | reverse complement strand
TGCATACGTCAACTTCGACTTTTAGCTACACTAATCGATAAATATTGAATTTATTCAATATATTACAACGTGGGCATTGTTGATTTTGAACTCCGAAACTTGAGTTATATATATTGAAAGGCACCATATTTTTTTAGGAGGAAAGACGATGATATATTCTATGGATCATATATATGCACGTATTTGTATACGTGCTTTTTTCATTATTAATGACGAGTCAAGCCTATTGCATTCCATTTGTAATAATTGATAACTGGAAGTATACAAAGAGCCAAGTCCGGTAGGGTGGGCACGTTTTGTGTGCCCACGCGTTAGCTCTAGCTATTTTCCATCAGATAAAATTAATATGTTCCGGCGGATTACGGATGCCCCACAGAAACTTGTTGACGTAATCCTGTCGGCAGCCGATGGCGCAATCCTTGTGTACGTCCACCGATTCGGCGATGTCCCTGTGCACATTCCAGTAATGATCGCCGTTGACCAAGTCGAAAAACGAACCGTCGTGCAGGTCGCCCATGTAAAAACGCTCCTTGTTGAAAAAAGGGCCGCAGGGGTAGATCTTGCCATTACCGGAGATTTGCAGCAGAAAAGGTGTGCCCAGGCAGACGTCGTATTTTCGGTAACCGTTACGATAAAGCTCCGTTTCCCCGCTGGCGCGAATCTTGTTCCACTTGGCCTGTACCACATAGTCTTCGGTGGACAGGCTTTCTGCCTGTTTCAGCACGTCTTCGATGCTGGCGTAATCCTTGTAGTCGATACCGATTTCCTTGTACTCGGAATCGGAACAGTGCTTGATGACGAAATAATCTACGCCTAGTTCCGCGCCCAGTTCCGCCTCGGCCAGTACCTGGTCGTAACACTCAGGGATCAGCACCATTTGCAGGCCAATGGTGCAGTCATAGTTATGTTCTTTCTTGATGGCCACCAGGCTGCGAATCTTTTCCACCAAAAGATCAAAGTTTTTGCCCTTTGACTGGTGCACCCGCTGAAACCCCTCGGGCGTGCCAGCGGAGAGATTGAAGCGAATCCACGACATATTGGCCAGCAGGTCGTGGGCGCGATCCAGATCCAGCAGCAGGCCGTTGGTGGCCATGGAGGTGTCGATACCCTGTTGCCCGGCCAATACGGTGGCGTCGTAGAGCGCCGGATTCAGTGTCGGTTCGCCGTCACCGATAAAACCCAGCGAACGCACGCCGAGACGCCCGCAATCTTCGATGTAGCGCAGCAGGGCATCACGCTCGATCATGGCGCCCTTGGTCATGTTTTGTACGACGGCATAACAGTAAATACAGGCGGTGTTGCAGAACTTGGTCAGCCCCATGTCGATGTGCACGGGAGCAAAGCGTTCGCCGTTCTGCCAGGCCATCACGCGGTCGAGATGGTGCAGCATTTTGTGGCCGTCGAAGCGGAAACGCTCACTGTGGTTGCGGTAGCTGGGGCCGCTGAACTGATTCGGCACGCTGGCCGGTGATGCCGTTTCCAAGCGTATCAGGCCGACTTGCTCCTCGACATGCACCAGCTCGATCTGCTGACCCTGCAGGGTGTGTACCGAGACGCTCTGTGTGTTGCCGGACTCCAGTTCACGGCGGTCGACGATGTCGTTGGAAGTACGCAGCCTGTGGCCGGAGTGACGGGCGCGCGGTGCGTCGTCAGGCAGGTCGGTCTGCACGCTGTTGCCGAAGCGGTTTTTCTCTGGTTGGTTGTTGGACATGGTGTTTCCTTGTGCTTTGGGGCTCAGAAGGGACCGCGATATTCGGGATTGGGAATGTCGGCAGGCGTGGTCGCTTGCAGCGTGCCCAGTTCACGTCGCTGGGCCTCGCCGATGTGAATGCCACACACCCGCAGCGCCTGTTCGGCAATACTGGCGGCGGTCGGATAATAGTGCCCGGCCCAGGCATGGGCGGTGGGGCAGGGCAGGTCGGGTAGGGCGATGCTGGCGGGTGCGGCGCGCAGGTAGTCGAAGCCCTGGCGGGTGACGCGGGCAATGAGTTCGGCAGCGACGCCAAAGCTCTGATGCCCCGTGTCCGCCACCAGCAGGTGGCCGGTCTTGGCCACCGAGCGCAGTACCGCGGGCACATCCAGTGGGCTGACGCTACGCATGTCGATGACCTCGGCCTCGATGCCCAGTCGGGCAAGGGCAGGTGCCGCGTTCAGGGTCTCGATGGTCATGTGGGAAAAGGCGGCGATGGTGATGTCGGTGCCTTTGCGGCGTCGCCGTGCCTTGCCCAGTGGCGTCTCGAAATAGCCGGCAGGAACATTGCCACGCAGCGGATGTATCCAGCGGTGCTCGATGAAGATCACCGGGTCGTCGGCGACGACAGCGGCACACAGCATGCCCTTGGCGTCGTCGGGGAATACCGGCATCACCACTTTCAATCCCGGGATATGGGCGAATAGGCTCTGCAGGCTTTGTGCGTGCTGTGGCCCCTGGCCCCAGCCGCGGCCGACGATGCAGCGCACCACCAGCGGCACCTGGGCCTGACCACCGAACATATAACGCCATTTGGCGGCATTGTTGATGAGCTGATCCATGGCCAGTAGGGCGAAGTCGATGCGCTGATGCACCATGATCGGCCGCAGGCCGCTGATAGCGGCGCCGATGCAGATGCCGGTAAGAGCATTTTCCGCCAGCGGCATGTCCAATACGCGTTGCGGGCCGAAGCGCTGGCGCAGGCCGCTGGTGGTGCCGAAGATGCCCTTGGGGTCAGGCACGCCCTCGCCGATCAGCAGGGTCGTCGGATCACGTTGCAGGCACAGGGTCAGGGCGTCATTGATGGCCTCGGTGCCGTTTTGTTCGCGCAGGGCTACTGGCGGATAGGTGGGTAATGGCGAAATGCCGGTGGCTGGATTAGCGGCCATGGAGATGTCCATACATGTCTTGTACACGGGGCAGTGGGGCACGCAGGGCGCTATCGAAGGCGTGCTCTATTTCGTATTGGATAGCGTTTTCGATGTGCTGCCTGCCGATCTCGTCGAGCAGTCCGAGCGAGCACAGGTGCGCGGCCGCGTGCTCGATGGGGCAGCGGGCCAGCCAGTCGGCCTGTGCCTCGGGTGTGCGATAACCCAGGTGGTCGTCGACATCCGGGCCACAGTGTTCACGCCAGCGCCAGGTGTGCAATTCCAGAAACTGCGGGCCGTCGCCGATACGGGCGCCGTGCACGGCCTTGTCGGCCGCGGCGCGTACGGCAGGCAGATGGTTGCCATCCAGTGCTTGCGCGTGCAGACCGTGGGCGCTGGCGATGGCGTGGATCGGCCGGGTAGGCTGTCTCTCTTCTAATGGGGTGTAGACGGCATAGTGATTATTCTCGCACACGAACAGGATCGGCAGCCGGTGCAGGGCGGCAAAGTTCATCGACTCGTGCAGCACGCCCTGCTCGAAGCAGCCGTCGCCAAAAAACAGGCAGACCACGCGGCCCTCGTCACGCAGCTGACTGGCCCAGGCGGCGCCCACCGCCACCGGTACGGTGCCGCCGACGATGGCGGTGGAGCCCATGAAACCGGCATCCGTGTCGATCAGGTGCATGGAGCCGCCGCGTCCCTGGCTGCAACCACTGGCGCGGCCATAGAGTTCGGCGATCATGGCGGTGAGATCGCCGCCTGTGGCCAGGTAGTGGCCGTGGGCGCGATGGCCGCTGAACACGCGATCACCTTCTGCCAGGGCGGAGATGACACCCACCGCAGTGGCTTCCTGACCGATGCATAGGTGCATGGGACAGCGCATTTCCTGTTCGGCATAACGCTCGGCCAGCGTCTCTTCGACGCGGCGGATGCGCAGCATCTGATGGAACAGGTCAAGTTCGTCCATGGTGGCATTCATTTCAGCAGGGTGGTGAGATATTTTTGGAACTGCACCGGATCCACTGGCTCGCGGTTGCACACGGTCTGCACGTTCATGGCCCCGGCGATGCTGCCGAAGAAGGCGGCGATGTCCGCCGGGATGCCCGCAGACAGGCATAGCCCGGCCAGGGAGAGAAAGGCGTCGCCGGCGCCGATGCGGTCGACCACCCGTGCCGATAGCGCCGGGATGGTGTGGTTGGCATCGATAGCGTGTTCCTGCATTAGTACGCCATGGGTGCCACGGGTGACGGCGAGGTGCGTGGCGCCCAGCCGGCCGGCGATATCGCGGGCGATGGACTCGATGTCGCCCTGGCGGTTGCCCGCAGCCATGCGCAGCTCCGGTTCGTTGAGGGAGATGAAGTCGGCACGTGGGTAGCGGGTGATGACGTGGTAGCCGCGGTTGCCGCTGTTGACCTGGGTGTTGACGGCGAGAAAGCGCGCGCCACCGGTGAGACTGTCGACTACGCCCGGGGTAATGAAGCCGTTGCCGAAATCGGGCACGATGACGGCGTCGAAACGTTGCAGATGGTGATCCAGCCAGTGGCGGATATCACGTTCTATTTCTGCTGAGGTCAGGGCCTCGCCGCCGAAATAGACCTCGAACAGCTTGCTGGCGTCGTCGCCGATGTAGCGGCGTTTGACCAAGGTGTGGGCGGCGTCATTGGTGAAGAAGTGCGGCTGGATGTTGCCGCGCAGGTGGTCACGAATAAAATCTTCGTGCGATGCCTGGCCACCGAGACCACCGAGCAGGGTGACCTTGCGGGCAAAGCCGGCGACATGATTGGCCACGGCGATGGCGCCACCGGCGAAACGCTCCCGGCTTTCGTATTGTACGGCCAGCACGTTGCCCTTGCCGGTCTGCCCCAGCGGGCGGGTGTAGTGATATTCGTCGATGATAATGTCGCCGAGCACCAATACATCGAGAGCGGCCAGGCGGTCGAGGCACAGTTTCAGGTTTTCCGTGTCGTGGCGCTGGCGAAAGCTGTGCAGGAAGTCGCGCACGCCGTCGTCGAGGGCGCTGAAATGTTCGTTGAGCAGGTTGCTGGAGCTGAAGGTGGCCTCCTGGGTGAAGTGGATGTGGCCACCGACGCTTTCCACGGCGGCCTGCTCGCGGCGGATATTTCCCGTTATGTCATCCTGGGCGCGAATGTAGTCGCTGCCCTTGACATAGACCTGTGGACGCAGGGCCTCGATGACCTCGATGGCGGTCTCGGCGGCATTGATAGCCACGCCGTCCACGCAGTCCAGTGCGGCGATACTTTCGCCGCGCAGGGCTTCGCTGAACACGGGCCGATCCGGGCCCTTGTTGACGAAGGCGTCGGCGGTCAGTGTTACCAGCAGCCGGTCGCCGAGTTTGCGTGCCGCCTGTAGGTGCTTGATGTGACCGATGTGCATGAGGTCGTAGGTGCCGTGGCAGAGCACGACGCGTTCACCACGGCGGCGGCAGTTGGCGGCAAAGGCTGTCAGTGTCTGCAAGTTCATGAACTTGCCCGACGGAGTTTCCGCGGTTTCCTGCAGATTGAGTTTGACCACGCTTCCCTTAACCATTGTTTTCATCGCTCCAGTCCATGCCCAGCCGGTCGGCGAGGTAATGCAGCAGGAACAGGTGGCCGATTTCCACCATGCCGTAGGCGTCGGAGTCTAACCAGTAGTTGAGGTCTCCCAGCTGGCGCAGCAGGTTGTCGTTGCGGAAGCCGGAGAGGGTGATCACCTGTGCCTCACAGGTCGTGGCGCTGCGGCAGGCGTTGATGATGTTTTTCGATTGTCCCGAGCTGCTGATGGCGATGAGTACATCGTTTGCCGTGAGCAGGCGTTCGACACGGCGGGAGAAGGCGTTTTCGTAGCCGTAGTCGTTGCTGAAGCAGGTGAGGGTGGATGAATCGTGCAGGGTCATGGCACGCAGGCCGCCGACGTTGAAAAAGTCGGTGACGGCGTGGCTGGCGACGGCGGCGCTGCCGCCATTGCCGATGATGTACAGGCCACCGCCCCGGGTGCGGGTGTCGGCCAGCAGGTGAGTCAGCCGTTCGATACCCTGGTCGTGTGCGAGTTCTCGCGTGGTCTTTTCGCTGAAAATGCCCGCGCAGACAATGCTGGAAAATTCCCGGGCGTGGGTGGTGAGGGCGGTGCGTGTCAGCATGTCAATGGTCTCCGAGGTATTTGAACCAGCTGCGGGTGGCGTCATGGATGGAGCCGGCGTCCCACAGCGGCGCCTCGCGCCACAGTTCGATGGATTCGAGCATGCGGGCGACACCGGTGGCGAAATCCACCTTGGCCTCCCAGCCCAGTTGTGCGTGAATACGGCGGATGTCGGCGAAGGTGCAGTCGGGTTCGCCGGGGCGCTTGGGGATGTATTCCACCGCGCCGCCGAGATGGCCAACCAGTTTGTTGATGCTGTAGTGGTGGCCACTGCCGATGTTGAAGATCTCACCACTGATGTCGCTGGCGGCGGCGCAGGCAAAGGCATCGGCGACATCGCTGACGTAGGTGAAGTCACGGCTCTGACGGCCATCGCCGACCACCGTGTAGGGTTTGCCCGCCAGTTTCTGGGCGAGAAACACGCCGAACACCGCGCCGTAGGCTCCGGTGGTGCGCGAGCGCGGACCGTAGACGTTGAACAGGCGCAGGGAAAGGGCGGGCAGGCCGTAGACCTGCGCCCAGTGCAGCACCATTTCCTCGCCCAGATATTTGCTCAGGGCATAGGGGTACTGGGGACGGATTTCGGCACTTTCCGGTGTCGGGTAGACATCGGGGATGCCGTAGCAGGAAGAGGAGGCGGCATAAACCAGCCGCTTGATGTTTGCCGCCCTGGCGCATTCCAGCACGTTGAAGGTGCCCTGCACATTGGTGGCGTAATAGATGTCGGGCTGTTCGATGGAGGGCACGATATCGGCCTTGCCGGCCAGATGGAACACCCAGTCGACACCATCGAAGTGGGGGCGGATGGTTGCTCTGTCGGTGATGTCGGCCTCGATCTGTTGCAGGCCCGGGGCGTCTTTTAGTGCCGCGAGATTTTCCCAGCCGCCGCTGGAGAGATCATCCAGTGCGATGACCTGATGGCCGTCGTGGATCAGTCGTTCGACCAGGTGGCTGCCGATGAATCCCGCGCCGCCGGTGACCAGTGCCTTCATGGCGTGTTCTCCTTGGTTATTCTGCTAATGCAGCAAACAAACGGTTTGAATTGGAGCGGCTTTAGGAATGTGCATGCTTCTTAGCTGCGCAATGGCGATACCTTTGTTTATGATCGCGGCTAAAAGCCGCTCCTTGTTTCCGCACAAGCTTTGCCGTTGTATCGTCTATTCAATGGTCATTACTACCTGAATCCGAGGGTTCCGGTACTATATAAAGTTCACGTGCGCCACGCTGTCCGTCGCCAGGACGTGCAGGTAGCGGTTGATGTCATCCATGCGGCAATTGGTACGGCAGTCACGGATGTTCAGTCGTTCGCGTACATGGTGGAAGCTGGCCTCGCGCTTTTCACCCTGCCAGATGTCCTTGAAGCCCTGTTGATTGAGGTTGCCGTAATTGAAGCGCGGATCCGTCAGGTAGGCGCTGCAGCCGTACAGCGAGCCATCCGCCATCACATAGGCCCAGAAGAAAGGGGTGGCGTGACAGCGCGGATAGCGTTGCTGCGGTGGCTCGTCGAGCTTGCGCAGGGTGGCGCTGCGGAAGACAACGTTAAAACCCTCACGGTTTTCCGCAGCCAATACTTCGGCCAGTTCGTTCATGGCCGTGTAGTCCGTGTTTTCGTAGATGCGGGTGTTACTGAAGCGGTGTTGTGAATAGGGTTTTACCACCAGGTAGTCGAGGCCGATGTGGTCGCGGCAGAGGCGTGCCAACTCGACCATTTGGTGACGGTTTTCCGGCAGTAGCAGGGACTGTGCGCCCAGGGTGCAGCGGTGTCCGTGCCGCTCGCGTTGTTCGACCAGACGTTGCAGGTTGGCGATCACGCGCGGAAAGTCTTTGGCGTCGGTACGGTGGATGTCGGCGTAGGTGGTCGCGCGACCGGCATTCACTGAGGCCTTGATCCAAGACAGATGCGGCAGGCCGCGGTCGAGAAACTTGTCGGAGATCACCGTGGCGTTGGTGGTGATGGCGGTATCGATGCCGCTCTCGGCACAGACCTCGATCATCTCCGGCAATTGTTTGTGTAGCAGGGGCTCGCCCTCGCCGGCGAACATGATGCTTTTTACGCCCAGCTCGCCCATTTCCCGCAGCCGTGGCGTGATGCGGTCGAGATCCAGGCGCTGGGCTTGATAGCCGATGTAATCCACCGCGCAGAATGTGCAGCGGTGATTACAGGCGCCAACAGGGGAAAGCTCCACATACAGAGGATAGACGTTGCGGGCCTTTTGCCAATCATCACCGGCATTCTGCCATTGCGCGATGCGCCGGGGGTGGTAAATCAACTTGTGGCCGTCGATGGAAAAGTGATCCGTACTCGGTAGTACGGGCTGGGTGGGTTTTTCAAACCGGATGAGAGTTGACGATTTCATGACGCTTGGTAGACCTGCTTGGCGGTTTGGGTGGAAATAAGCAGATTGTATGCCAAGTTGGTCTTTGCTTGCCGAAATATGCCTACTTGCCGTTATGGTCTTGCTTGAATTAGTCTGCGCCGATGTCTCAGTCATCGTGTGATAGCGACGTCCCCAGCGGGGTTCATTTTCAGGCCGAGCTGCCCATTGTCTGGGAGCCGCTGCCGGGGCCGCCCGATGCGTCCGGGCAGGTGAGCGGCCATCTGGCCAATGAGGAGTTGCTGGGCAGCTTGCTGATCCTCGATGAATCCGTCAGCGAGCCGGAGGAAGACGCGCAGCAGGAACACTGGCGGCGGGTGGAGGCCAAGCTCGATCTGATGTTGAGTCTGCTCGGTGAGGTGCTGGTCGGGCAGCGGGGTTTGCCGGTGCCCCGTCCGGTGCGCCTTGGCGGAGATGTGTTGTGTATCGATGGAGTCAGCGACCTGCCGCCGGCGGCGGCAGGTGATTGGCTGCGGGTGCAGTTGTATTTGATGCCACGTATCCCGCGCCCACTGGTGGTGATTGCCGAGGTGTTGCCGAGCGAGGTGTCGACCCGGCTGTTGTTGTGCCTGACGGGCCTGCCGGAAACCACGCGGGATCTGCTCGAACGCTTTGTCTTTCGTCAACACCGGCGTGCTATTGCGCAGGCCAGGAGTCTGTCGGATTCAGGATAAATCCACGCGGCAGCTACACCTTCGGTGCTCCATTTTCTCGCAGCAATCTCTCGAAAATTTCCTATAACGCTGGTTTACAACACGTGGGTAAAAATTACGTGTCCAGTCTGCCGGATTTATCCGCAAAGTCACGCTATAGTTCTACTCTGTTACTTTAATCTCTGAAGGGTGACGTGGTCTAATGTTTGGGTGTACGAGATTGGGGCATGTTGCCATGGGTTTTTCCTTCAGACTCCAATACGATAACAGGGGCGGTCTTTCCCACACTGTTTCTGAGATTTTTTATCGTAACCAAATCGTAACGACTCAGGCATTTAACTCATTGCTTTTCAAGGGGTGATTTTCAGAAAACGGAGCAAAATCGCCGAAGCTGGCAGGTTTTGGCGATGTTGATGAAATTTTAGATCAATAAAAACAACAGCTTACCGTAATTTCCCTGCCTAAGTCGTTACGCCAAATCTAATCTTGGAGGCAAGGAGGGATGGAGCGGGGCCAGTTGGTGGATTGAGGTGGATTATCACTTCCGCTTCACGTCTATGTACGACTACCGACAATCGCTGAAAAAAGCCGGAAAGCGGCCTTTGGTCACCCTCATTCAGCCCGTTGCCCCTCTCCCTCAAAAAAACTCAGTTGCTACCATCGATCTGTCGATTCAACATATCCATGCGGTTGTCGTTGAGATCCTGCACCGCGCGGGCGTCATCCAGGAGTTTTTTCGCCTTGGCCGGCGAGGGCAGGCCGGGGATGCCGGGGTCTGGTTCTGTCGGCGGGGCGTTGTTTTCGGCGGCGGCGGGTTTCTGCTGTTGCTGCGGAGCCTGAATGACATTGGTATCGGCACGGTAGGTCTGCACCTGGCTGGCGATGCCCTGCGCTGGCGGGGTGTTGCTGAAGTGCCATTCGCCATCGGCGTCCTGCCATTTATAGACCGTGGTGGTGTGGCTTTCTTCGTCACCCAGTCCTTCGGCCATGCTGCGAATCTGTGACAGGCCCTGCAGCAGGGCCGGGCTGCCATCGTCCGGATTGTCCGGGGCGAGGAAAAAGGCGCCAGCGACGAGGACGATGATCAGGACAATGAGCAGGCTCAGGAGCATGCTGGTCTTAGCCCGGACGTTGTATGAATTTTATGCATAACTTCATGAAGTGTCCGGGCTTAGAAGGTGTGGCCGTCCCAGCCCCACAGATGGCGCTCGGCGTTGGTGAATTCGATGTAGATGCGATCCCGGGCGATGCTCAGCT
>DRKN01000074.1 GCA_011051755.1 Gammaproteobacteria bacterium | reverse complement strand
GGTGATTCTTGTCTGTGAACACCTATTCTTGCCCAGAGGCAAAAGTGTTCACGCTTGGATAAGAACTACCGTTCACAGTGGGTAAGAATAGGTGTTCACGCTTGGTAGGATTTGGTGTTCACAGTGGGCAAGAATATGCAATTTGTAATCCAAGACGATATTGTTGGCAGTACGTTTCTCTTTTTTCAACGAGCTGCGGATCACATAGAGGCCATCGAGGTCGGCTTCTTTGCGGACACTCTCGGCGTCGATGGCAAAACTGAACGTCGTCTCAGTAATGTCGAGCTTGAAGTGTTTAGCCATTTTGTATTGATTGATCACGCGTCCCGTTCGAAGGCCA
This sequence comes from Gammaproteobacteria bacterium, assembly GCA_011051755.1. GTDB lineage: Bacteria > Pseudomonadota > Gammaproteobacteria > SZUA-152 > SZUA-152 > DRQN01. The sequence continues at coordinate 28,579 of DRKN01000074.1, read as the reverse complement.
ATCTTGTCAGCGCCTTTGAGAGTACCTTTCTTCACCATCCCCTGAACCTTCGTGAGCGCGGCTGTTGTGGCCTCCAGTAACGAAGCCCGTGTTTTACGGCGATGGTAAGCCAACTCGGGATTATGGCAAGCAATGAGCCGTTCTCCAGGAAAATCAGCGTGTGTGAACTCAAATAGGTTCCGCTCATCAAATAGCGCCAGCTGAATGGCCTGCTCATCACATAATTTACGAATCGCGCCCGATTTTAGCGCAGTAATCCAATCGACACCTGGACGCTCTCGCAGCACGTTCAGCTGGACTTCAGAGATCATTCCCCGATCCCCAGCAAGAATGACCGATTCGAGTCCAAAGTCATTTTGCACCCGTTCGACTTGTGGTAAAAAAGTGGTGGCATCTGACGTATTGCCAGGAAAAACAGAGAGCGAGACCGGACAGCCTCTCCCATCGGTTAACAAGCCATAATTAACTTGCAGCTTGCCCTTTTTCTGATCTCGGCTATAGCCTCGTTTGCCGAGTGGGCACTGCTTGCCTTCGACGTAGCTGGAAGACAAGTCATATAAGACGTGATCACCGGGGCTTAAGTGCCGCTTCGCCAGCTTTTTCTCGATGGTGTCCTGGCGTTCATAGAGCCAATCCATGGCCGCATAAAGGTCGTCCTCGCGGGTGTCTTCAATACCCAGTGTTTCCCCGAGCGTCGAATTTTCCCAACTGCGGGAAAAGGCTAACTTGCTTTCGGGATTCAGTATCCGGGATGCCACCATGGCAACCACCCGATCCCGCTCTTTGCTGCTGCGACTGGCTATCAGATTGTTAAAGCCCAGTTTTCTCATGGTTAATAGCAGTGCGTCAACATCACCATGAGCTTTGGAGTTCACGATATCAAAGCAGGCTTCAGGCGCAACTAGCGGTTCACCCTTTAATATTTGTCGAATGAGCTGGGCTTGCTCAAGGCTCAGGGAAGAAAGATTGGCGATCGTTCGCTTGACAACTTTTTTACCGTCGCGAACAGATTCTCGAAGCAAAATGGCCGGCGGTGACTTTCGGTTAGGCACGATATCGATGTACATGTCTACAAAAATACACAAACACTACAACTTTACAAGGCAATTCAACGAGAATTACATGGGTACGCTTTGAGCCTGAAAACGCCAAGAATTGAACAAAAACTCATGAATATCTGGAGGTTAGAGCGTCAATGAGAAAGATTCTCATTCTAGCTTCAGGTTAAGGTGTGACTCCTCTTGGTGCGGCGTCTGTAGGGTGTAGTGGGCCGCCTCACGGTCTTGATCTTCGGAAGGCTTTGGGGTGCTCCGCCTGCTGATACCCGAGTATTACATGTGGGCACAAAAGACGTGCCTACCCTACCAGACTTGGTTAACGCGGGGGGGGATGGGGTTTGAGAGAGGCTTCTTTGCTTCCGGGGTTTCGCAGGCTCAACCCTGACTACTTGCTAACACGACAAAATACGGCGCAGGCATAAAAAAAGGGTAACCCTGCCGGGTTACCCTTCTTTCATTGTTTCAAGCTGGCGCTTACTTGGTGTGACAGGTCAGGCAAAGGGCGCTGGGGCCATTGCTAGTGATGCCGACGTTCCCGTCGTGACGTTCATCACCAATGCCGTTGTTGACACGTAGGAAGCTTGGGCTGAAGGTCGTGTTGGTGCCGGAGCCGCCAGAGGGTACGCCATGCGGGTCATGGCAGGAGGCGCATTCCACCTCATAGCCTTCGCCGCTATCATAGAGGCGTACTTCGTCGGGGTCGGCGCGCTGATTGCCGTTGGTGTCGAAGAAGGCCATATTGCCCGGTAATTTGACGCTGGGTTCATTGAAGAAGCCCGTCGCTACCCCGTTGTCGCCGGGGTAGAGCACGCCGACCGGGTGGTCATTGCGGAGATCGGTGCCGAGCATGAAGGCGCGGAAGTTGCCTATGTCGTAGTCGTTATTGTGGCAAAAGGCGCAGGTGCCACTGGGGCCATTACCTTCCCCTCCGCCCAAGTCCGGCCCAAGCGTGGCATGTACACCCGGGGGGGGGCCTATATTGCCGCCGGCTTTCCATTGATCGAGGAAGTTGGTGTTGCCTCCGACGCCAATGCTGATGTTCTCGCTATTATCTATTGGGTTCCGACCTGAGCCCGGCATATTCAGCACAGAATCGATGGCGATAGTGCCGTCATGGCAGGACATACAGGTTAGTGACGTCGGGCCTGGTGTGCTCACGGGTTGCATCAGCGTTGTTGGCTTGTCGTAGACTTGGTAGACGCTATCTGGGGCAACGGTTCGGTTCCAGAGTGGGGCGTCAATCTGTGTGTTGGCACCATGCGGCGTATGGCAGTAGACACAGACTGCGCCGTAGTTGTTTCGGTCGCTGTCCATTCTGAATCCGACATCATTTCTCCCGCCATAGGCCGAGTAATTCATGGTCATGTTATGACGGGTGTCGCCGACGCCACCTGTGTTGTTACTGTGGTTGCGAGGTTGGTTCGTGGCATGTGATTTTGGGTCCCACCCGTCAGCAAATGCGCCGCCTGAGATAAGAATAAGCATGCCACACCCAGCAAAAAGCCTGGTTGTTTTCGTGATGTCCATCGTTTTCTAGCCCCCTAGAGTTGAGGCCGCACCCCCTGGCCTCGTTTTCCTGAATCCATATCTCCTTCACAGATAAAGCAAATCAGCGTGAGTTATAGAGTATTACTAAATATTATAATGAGTTGCGGGGGGATGGCAATGGCTTTTCAGTCTATTTTTTTGTGGGCTATGAACCTTTTGGGGGTTTACTGTAGTGCTCGCCCCCCAGGTAGCCCTGGTTTGTCTCGATGCCGGCGGGGCGGAAAATATCCACCTTTCTGAAGAATTGGTCGACTATATAGACACGACCGTCCTCATCGACCGCGATGCCGGCTGGCAGCATATAACGGCCCGGCCCAGGGGTCTGGCTGCGGTCGCCGATGAACATCAGCAGCCGCCCCTGGCTGTCGAATATCTGGAAATTGCCGAAGGCGGCATCGGCGACATAGATGTTGCCGTTACCGTCCGAGGCAATGCCTTTGGGGCGGGCAAATTGCCCGCTTTTCCTGCCGACGCTGCCAAAGGTCAGCTTGAAGTTGCCATCGCGATCAAAGGCCTGAACACGGAAATTGCCGCTGTCCGTGACGTAGACCGTCCCGTCCGGTGCGGTGGTCACCTGCAGGGCAAGGTTGAAGTCGCCTTCGTCTCTGCCGCGGGTGCCGATGGTTTTCAGGTGCTCGCCGGTCTGTGCATCGAAGATGAGCAGGTGGTGCTCCTGGGTTTCGATACCGCCGGTGTCGATGACGTAAGCACGTGTTTCATCCGGGCTGACGGCGATGCCGGAGGGGCGGGTCATCAGGTTCTGGCCACCAAAGGCGCGTAAAAAATTGCCGTCTTTGTCAAATACGACGGCGCGCCTTGCCGAGTTATCGGCCACATAGATATCGCCGCTTTTAGCGGTGTCGATGCCGATGGGCTTGCGGAGCTTGCCAGGGCCTTCCGTGCCAATGAGCTTGAAGTCTTTGCCCGGTACGTCAAACATGAGAATAGCGCGTTTAACCGTGTCCGTGACGTAGATGCGTCCCTGGTGAGCCGCGACGCCATAGGGCTTCCCGAGTCCGGAGGCGCTGCCCATTGTGCCCGTTGCGAATTGTCGCAGCGAATCGACGGCGGTGGTCTCCTTGACGTCGAAACTTGAGGTGATGGTGCGCTCGAAATAGAAACGGGGTTCATCGGGGGCGGGGGGGTAGACCAGCTCGACGGCCTGTTTGCGGATCCCATCTCCTGCGCAGCCGGCTAGCAGTGCGATGGTCAGTAAAATCAGGCTGTGGTGTCTGTTTATTTTCGTCATTTTATGTGGCAGGTAGAACATAGAACCTCAGGGTTGGCTCGAAGCAAAAGTGGGCGGGAGGGGTCGTGCACGTTGTGGCAAGTCATGCATTCTACATTCCCATCATAGAGTTTTACACCATTAAAGAACCCATCGGGGGTTTCCAGTGGACGGAAGTCCACATCATTGAAACCAATACCGGCATATTGTATGGAAATCGGGTGGTCATTGCGCAGGTCGGTGCCCAGCACTTTTGCGGTGATATCGTGTCCGATCCGGCCATCATGGCATTTGCCACAGCTCTCGATATCGTCGCTCGCACTGAGGCGCATATGCATAGAGGTGTCTTGGCTGGCATCGAAGGTGACCGGTTTGAAGACGACCATGTCGACCGCCATCGTGCCGTCGTGACAAGACAGGCAGAGCATGCTGATGGGGTTGGGGGTGTTGGCCTTGTGATCGAGGGTCGGGCTATCGAACAGCTGGTAGTTGCTGAGTGTCGGGACATAGCGGTTCCAGCCATCAATGCCGCCAAAGCTGGCAGGGTTTGCGCCCGCTTCTTCCGGCGGGATGTGGCAGTATACGCAGGAGTATCCGTAGTCAGAAAAGGCGACGCCGGACATGGAGTTTACGCCTGAACGCTCATTCAGACCGGTGAAGTCGTGTTTTGAGCCCAGAATGGGGTCGCTGGCGCCCAGCACCGGGTCGCCAACAATCGCGGCCGCGAAGGTGTAGGTTCCCCATACCGTTCCTGCCAGTAGCGTCCCTGCCAGTAGAGAGACGATGAGTGTAAGTTTTGTGTGCTTGTCTGAGCTGTTGGATTTTGGCGCCATGATCATTGCCCGAAACTGACGTTGGTATTATTTACCCTGTGTCGGCCTGTTGCGGTTATATTTTTAGTTGGCCGTTGCTTGGTTGTAGTTATTAATTATTATTATATGGGTATTACAATGTAGCGGTAGTCGCCGTCCATGCTCACCGGTAGAGTAGCGTAATATTATTTTTTACGCCACAATCCGCGGGCTGCGGCGGGTGGTTTTTTTCCGCTTGGCATATCTGTGTCACGAACATATTGAGGGTAGCATGAAAAGATTTGTCCTGTGGTCTGGATTGGCGCTGGGCGGCCTGTTGGTTTCGGTTGCCCAGGCTGAAGTGATCGATGCGGGGAAGCTTTACCGTGAGGCTTGTGCGATTTGTCACGGCGATGCCGGGGATGGCAAGACGGCAACGCAAAGTGGCCTGAGGCCAAGCCCCAGAGACTTTACCAGCACGGAATCCGCCATGGAGTTGACGCGCGAGCGTATGATCTTCGCGGTCACCAATGGCCGGCGTGGCACGGCCATGATGTCCCACAAGGGACGCTTTACAGCGGCGGAGATTGAAGCGGTGGTGGACTATGTGCGTGAGACCTTCATGCGTACACCAACGGAAAAGGCGGTGGATGTCCCTCCTCAACTGAGCCTGGGCGAAGCGGTTTATACTCAGCACTGCGCAGTCTGTCATGGCGACAAGGGCAACACCGCGTACTGGGCCAAAAACGGCCTCAAGCCCCCACCACGTGACTTTACCGGCGATGAGGCGAAGTCCATTCTGACGCGCCAGCGGATGATCTCCTCGGTGACCCATGGCAGGCCGGGCTCCGGGATGCAATCGTTCAAGAGACGCCTGTCGTCCGAGGAAATTGAAGCCGCTGTCATCTATATTCGCCATGAATTTATGGGCATTGCGCCGGGTCAGGATACGGGGCATGTGCCCAGAATGCAGCAGAACGGCTCTGCGCCCGTCAGTGTAACGCCAACGGCTGCGGAAAACCGACATGAATCCGTGACTCCTGAAGCCCCTGAAGCCCCTGAAGCCCCTGAAGCCCCTGAAGCCCCTGCAACAGACGAGGCTTCCGGTCTCGTCGGCTCTCAGGCCGGCCGGCATACCCCGCATACCCCGCATGCGGGGAGGGGGGCGGCCATGGCGAGCATGGGTACCGGTATGTCACCGGGCCATGCAGAGGCTAACGACATGAGCCTCCCATTGCCGAAGGGGTTGGTGGGCAACCCCGTCAAGGGGCGTGATTTTTTCATGAAAAATTGTTTTACCTGTCATGGGATCAAGGGCGGCGGCAATGGCCCGCGTGCCTACTTCAATATTCCGCGCCCGCGTGACTTCACCAGCCCGGAATCACGTCAGGCGTTGAATCGTCCACGTATCTTTGACAGCATTGCCGAGGGACGTCGGGGGACGGTGATGCCGGCCTGGGGCAAGGTGCTGGATGATCAGCAGATTGCCGATATCGCGGAATTTGTGTTCCGCGCTTTTATTGAAGACGTCAAAGCCGGCGGCGTGGAAGCTGCGGCAGTAGAAGACACGCAAGTAGAAGAGATACAAGCAGAAATTAAAAAAAAAGCCGATTGAGTCTCCCGTTAAACCCTCGCTTAAGAAACCCTGATGAGGCAGCGGCCGCCCATGAGCGCGGCCGCGATATTTACAATTTCCGCTGCTATTATTGTCACGGCTATTCCGGTAACGCCAAAACCCTGGCAGCGACCTTTCTGGACCCCACTCCGCGCGACTTCAGTACGACGTCTCCGGCGACGCTCAGTCGCAAGACCATGCTGATGACGGTGACCCACGGCAGTGCCGGCACGGCGATGAAGGCCTTTGAAAACACCCTGACGGAGGAAGAGATTGTGCGCGTGGTGGACTTTGTGCGCACGGAGTTTATGGAGCGCAAGGCGGAAAATACGCGCTATCATACCGTGGAGAATGGTTGGCCCGACCACGAAAAAAAATATGCGCCCGCTTTCCCCTTTGCGCTGGGTGATATTCCCATCGACACCCCCTGGGAGTCGCTGAGCGTGGAACAGCAGCAGGGTAAACGTGTCTTTATGCACAGTTGTATCAGTTGCCACGACCGGGCGAAGGTGCTGGATGAAGGGGTGATATGGGATCCGCGGCCGGTGTCATATCCGCGTAACAGCTATTCACATCGCGCGGATGGACGGGCCGATACGGTGACCGGCGCGACTCCCTATGCCGTGCATGACATGACGTTGCAGATTGCGGATCTCACGCCGCTGGAAAAAAGGGGGGAGGTTCTCTGGTTGGCAAACTGCGCCTTCTGCCATGGTGCGGACGGGACGGGTAAAAACTGGATTGGCAGTTTTCTCGAGCCGCATCCGCGTAATTTGACAGATGCGGGATTCATGTCGGGGATGAATCGCGAGCGCCTGCGGCATTCGATCCGAGAAGGCCTGCCCGGTACCACCATGCCGGCGTGGAAGTCGGTATTGAGCGAATCGCAGCTCGAGGCTGTCATGGCCTACATCAGTCGGGCCTTTCATCCCGTTGCCGGAATCGCCGGGGAAAATAGGGTTGGTACCCCCTAAACCCCCATTTCTTTCCGTCATTGGACAGTTCCCATACCCAGAGGGCATCGTGCGTACGACGCACGCTACGGGCAGATGCAGTGTGCGCCATGCGAATAGGCTTTTCCTGTGAATGCCATCGGCGGACGACAAAAAAATCACTCGTCCGCACCCCCTGTTGTTGCGCGGCAGGCCGGGTTTTTTGTGTCTGCGGTCAGGATAGGGCTTGCAAGCCTTTCGCTTTCGTGGCCCAGCGCTTACCATTACCGGTTCAGCGAAACACGGAATAGAGATTCATGATCAAGATTGGCATCGTTGGCGGTACGGGTTACACCGGTGTCGAGCTGCTGCGCCTGCTGGCGGCGCACCCTGAGGCGGAACTGGCATTGATCACCTCCCGCTCCGAGGCCGGCCTGCCGGTGGCGGAAATGTTTCCCAACCTGCGCGGGCGTGTGGGCCTGGTCTTCAGCGAGCCGGATCCTGCGGCTCTGGCAGCCTGCGACCTGGTGTTTTTCGCCACCCCCAACGGCGTTGCCATGCAGTCGGTGCCCGCACTGCTGGACGCCGGCGTGCGTATCGTCGATCTGGCTGCAGACTTCCGTCTCAAAGGTACCGGGGAATGGGCACAGTGGTATGGCATGCCCCATGCTTGTCCGGATATGCTGGCCGGGGCGATCTATGGTTTGCCGGAGGTCAACCGCGAGGCCATCCGTGAGGCACGCCTGATCGCCAACCCCGGTTGCTACCCGACGGCGGTGCAGCTGGGTCTGCTGCCATTGCTGGAACAGGGCTGCATCGAGCCCGATCATATCATTGCCGACTGCAAGTCCGGCGTCAGCGGTGCTGGGCGCAAGGCCAGTGTCGCCACCCTGCTGTGCGAGACCAGCGAAAGCTTCAAGGCCTACGCCGTGCCGGGGCATCGTCACTGGCCGGAGATCCGCCAGGGCTTGGACGCCGTCGCCGAGGGTGTGGGACTGACCTTTGTGCCGCATTTGGTGCCCATGTTGCGCGGTATTCACGCCACCCTCTATGCGACGCTGACGGATACCGGCGCCGACCTGCAAACCCTGTTCGAGCAGCGCTATGCCGACGAGCCCTTCGTCGATGTGCTGCCCGCTGGAAGCCATCCAGAGACGCGCAGCGTGAAGGGGGCCAACACTTGCCGCATCGCCGTGCACCGGCCTCAGGGGGGTGACACGGTGGTGGTATTGTCGGTGATCGATAACTTGGTCAAGGGTGCCGCCGGGCAGGCGGTGCAGAACATGAACATCATGTTTGCTCTGCCGGAACAGGCCGGTCTGGAGGGGATTGCGTTGGTGCCTTAGGATTTATCGCCAAAGCACCGGGTTATCATGTCTTCCCGTCTGATTGTCAATTCGCATTCGCTGTGGCTGCGTCGTGCCAGGTTGGCGCTGATACTGGTGGCGCTGGGGCTTGGAGGGTGGGGAGTCTTTCTGCTGGGCCAGCAGGCGGCAGGGCTGGATAACGACAGCCTGCGCGCCGAACGGGATCGGCTGCGGGCACAGCTGAGTGAGGCCGAGACCAGTAACCGGCGCTTGAGTGCTCGTGTGGCGGTGCTGGAACGTGCGGAACAGATTGACCGCCAAGCCTATGGTGAGGTGGAGCGTTCCCTCAGACAGGTGCAGGATGAAATGCTTGAACTCAAGGAGGAAGTGGCCTTTTATCGCGGTATCGTCTCCCCGGCGGAGACCGCCAGCGGTTTGAATGTGACCCGTTTCAGCCTGTTCGGCATGGGCGGGGAGGGCGTGTATCGTTTCAAGCTGGTGTTGACCCAGCTGCGCACCAATAACCGTCTGGTCAAGGGCCATGCCCGCATTACCATCGAGGGTGTATTGCACGGTAAACAGACCCAGCTGAGCCTGAAAGAGGTATCCGGTGGCACTCTGGATAGGCTCAAACTGCGTTTTAAGTATTTTCAGAATATCGAGGGCGATATTGTCCTACCGGAAGGCTTCTTACCCTCACGGGTGATTGTTGAAGTGGTGCCCGTCGGAAAAGGCTGGCAGCATTTCAAGAAAAGCTTCGATTGGTCGGATATCATTGCCTGATTAAATCCATTGAAGGAGTCGCGTGCCTATGTTTTCCGGTCGCAAGTCAAAGCAGAATTCCCGGCGCCGTAATGCGCAGATCGACACCCTGGTTGGCAGGGGCACCGTGCTGCGGGGCGATATCCATTTTAAGGATGGCCTGCACATCGATGGCGTGGTGGTGGGTAACGTCATTGCCGAGGGTGAGGGCAGTATGCTCACCATGAGTGAACATGGCCGTATCGAGGGCGAGGTGCGGGTGCGCTGTATCGTGCTCAATGGCGAGGTGCAGGGTGATGTGCATGCCCTGGAGCACATCGAACTTGCACCACAGGCGCGGGTCACAGGTAATGTCTATTACACCCTCATCGAGATGGCCATGGGCGCCGAGGTCAATGGTAATCTGCTGCATCAGAACGAGTCGGCGGAAACGGAGACTGATGAGCTGGCCACCGATAAAACTTGACTAATTAACTCTGGAATGAAAAAGTGGTGCTATAGTATCAAGGGCGCTTCTCTACTTTAGAAATACCCTTGTGAATACTGATGTTTGATGGGAGATTGATAGGATGGCGACTGAAGCGACAGCCGAGGCCCCGATTACCATTACCGACAGCGCGGCCAACAAGGTTCGGGCGCTGATCGAGGAAGAAGGCAATGAGGCGTTGAAGCTGCGTGTCTTTATTTCCGGTGGTGGTTGTTCGGGTTTCCAGTATGGCTTTACCTTTGATGAAACCATCAATGATGGTGATACGGCAGTGGAAAAAGGCGGTGTAACCTTCCTCATCGATCCCATGAGTTATCAGTATCTGGCCGGCTCCGAGGTGGATTACACCGAAGGCCTGCAGGGGGCGCAGTTCGTGATCCGTAACCCCAATGCCAGCACCACCTGCGGCTGTGGTTCGTCCTTTTCGGTCTGATCTCAGTCGAAGGCGTGACTAAGGGAGGCTGCCGGCCTCCCTTTTTTGTTATCCTTAACGGATCCATTTCAGTTTTTTTGCGCGGAGATTCCCCATGAGCGAATACCTGCCCGGACTGGCGGGGGTGCCTGCCACCAAGTCCAATATTTCGGATATCGATGGTGAAAAGGGCGTCCTCTATTATCGGGGCTACCCCATTGAGCAGCTGGCCGAACACAGCAGCTTTGAGGAAACCACCCTGCTGCTGCTGGATGGCGAGCTGCCGGTCAGTGGGGACCTGGTGGACTTTGATCGGGAGTTGCGTGCCAATCGCCGTGTCAAGTTCCACATCGAAGAACTGATGAAAAATCTGCCATCCACCGGGCACCCGATGGATATGTTGCAGACCGCCATGGCTAGCCTCTCCATGTTCTACCCGGGTAATGAGTGTCTGACCGGCAAGGACGTCTGCGGGGATCTCAATTATATTCACCGCATGACGGTGAAGATCATTGCCCGTATGGGCACCATCGTCGCCATGTGGGAACATCTGCGCAACGGCTACGAGCCGCCGTCGCCACGCACGGATCTCAATTATGCCGAAAACTTTCTCTACATGCTGACTGGCGAGCAGCCGGATCCGCTGCTGGCGCACATCATGGATGTATGTCTGATCCTGCACGCGGAACACACCATCAATGCCTCGACCTTCTCCACCCTGGTGACCGCATCGACCCTGGCCAGTCCTTACAGCGTCATCGCTGCCGCTATCGGCACCCTTTCCGGCCCGCTGCACGGCGGCGCCAACCAGCGGGTGCTGGAGATGCTGCATGAGATCGGCAGTCCGGAGCGGGCCGAGGCCTATGTGGAGAAAAAACTGGCCAACAAGCAGGTGGTCTGGGGCATGGGGCACCGCGAGTACAAGACCAAGGATCCCCGTGCAACTATTCTCCAGGGTCTGGTGGCGAAATTGAAAGAGGCACGCGGTGGTGACGTCAATCCCCTGATGGAGACGGCACTGGCGGTGGAGAAGGCTGCCGAGGAGCGGTTGGCGCACAAGGGTGTCTATGCCAACGTGGATTTCTACTCGGGCATTCTCTACCACGAGATGGGCATTCCCGCGGATCAGTTTACCGCCATCTTCGCCATTGCCCGCACCGCCGGTTGGCTGGCCCACTGGCGCGAGCAGTTGGGCGACAACCGCATTTTCCGGCCGACTCAGGTCTATACCGGGCACCCGGCACGGGACTATGTGCCATTGGCGGGGCGCTGAGCCGGTTCGTGCGATACACGAAAAAAGGCTTGTCCAGCAATGTCATTAAGTTCACAAAATGATGACTGTTTTGTCGTTTGGTGGTGAGCTTGCGAACCCCAACGAAACCAACAATGCTGGGATTCCTGCGTCACTACCAACCGAGAATAAGCAGGCCATCAGGCTTAGCTTAATCCTGAGTCCGAGGGTTAATGGCATTGGGTCGCCCAGCCTTACTTGTGTTTGCAATTTTAAACCGTAGGGAGGGCATCGCCCACCGGGCACTCCCTGAGCCATTTTGGTGGGCGGTGCCCAACGATTTTTGCTTCATGCCCAATAAACCGCCCCCAGCACCACGGCTTCGCTGGCTCCCGTGACGGCCGGCAGATTTCCGGGCCGTGCCTCCAGGGTCTCGCGCGCCAGCCAGGCAAAGGCGACAGCCTCTACCCAATCTGCTGCCAGTCCCCGTTCATTGCTGGGGATGACGTCCATTGAGTCGAGATGTGCCTCCAGGCGTGATAGCAGGTAGGTATTGTTTGTACCGCCGCCGCAGACCAGCAGCTCAGCGGCATCGGTGTCTGTCTGTCGGACGGCTTCGGCGACTGAGACGGCGGTGAGTTCGCACAGGGTTGCCTGTATGTCAGCAGGAGAATGTGGGTGCTCACTTTCGGCGAGTCGCGCCGCTAGCCAGTCGGTATTGAAATGCTCCCGGCCGGTGCTCTTGGGCGGCGCTTGGCGGAAATAGGCGTCACTCAGGCAGCGTGTCAGCAGTGCTTCATTCACGCAGCCGGTGGCGGCCCAGGCGCCGTTTTCATCCAGCGGGCGGCCCAGATGCTGCCGTGCCCAGGCATCCATAAGCACATTACCGGGGCCGGTGTCGTAACCCGAGACAGGCCGTTCAGGGTGGGCGGGCAGCAGGGTGATATTGGCCATGCCGCCCAGATTCAGTACTACGCGCGTGATGTCCGGCGAACGGAACAGGGCGGCGTGAAAGGCGGGTACCAGGGGGGCGCCCTGTCCACCGGCCGCCATGTCGCGGCGGCGGAAGTCGGCCACGGTGGTGATACCGGTGTGCCGGGCGATGCGGTTGGCGTCACCGATCTGCAGGGTGAAGCCGGCATCGGGGCGGTGGCGGATGGTCTGGCCGTGGCTGCCGATGGCGTGTATTTCGGTGGCGGGAATGCCGGTTTGGCGAAGCAATTGTTGTGCGGCGGCGGCAAATCGTTCGCCCAATGCAATGTCGGCCCGGCCCATACGTTCGATCTCGTTATCACCCGGCTGGCACAGGGCGCCCAACTGTTGGCGCAGGGCATCGGGCAATGGATGGGTGTGGGCCTCGATGAGCCGGGGTGGGTCGCTGGCGAAGTCCACCAGCACGGCATCGATGCCGTCCAGGCTGGTGCCGGACATCAGGCCGATGTAGTACTCGTAGTCTGTCAACCCTTTATTTTCCATTAACTTGGTCAAAACCACCGTCTTTAGACGGTGACTTTGATTTTCATGTGTTGACGCATGCGCGCTGATGACGGTGCGAGGTTGATGACTTTAGCCATCAGCACCGAATGCGCTAACCCACCTACTTTAGCCGGTGGTAGTTTATTGCCGGGTTCAGTTGGTCTGTCCGTGTTCATGGCACCATAGGAACGTTGAACCCGACAGGGTTTACAGACCACTTGGCCATGTGGGGGGGCGGTATTATTCCGTGTGCTCGTTGGCGGCCACGGTGGTGGCGGTGAGCATATCCAGCTGGCTGACCAGCACGCGGGTCTTGGCGAGGAAGTCGTCGCGGTACTTGGCCTGGATGGGGGCGGCGGTGGGCAGCTTCACGGTGAGCGGGTTGCGATGCACGCCGTTGACGCGGAATTCATAATGCAAATGCGGGCCGGTGGAGCGTCCGGTGGTGCCCACATAGCCAATGGTCTGACCCTGTTTCACGCGTGCGCCGCGGCGCAGCTTGCGGTTGTAGTTGGACATGTGGGCGTAGAGGGTGCTGTATTTTCCGCCATGCTGGATGATGATGGTCTTGCCGTAGCCGCCCTTGCGGCCGAAGTGCACGATCTTACCGTCGCCGGCGGCCTTGATGGGCGTGCCGCGTGGCGCGGCGTAGTCCACGCCGTGGTGGTTCTTGCGCTTTTTCAAGGTCGGGTGATAGCGCTTGCCGAAGCGGGAGCTGATGCGGGTGAAGTCCACCGGGGTGCGGATGAAGGCCTTGCGCATGCTTTTGCCATCCGGTGTGTAGTAGTCACTACGGCCGCTGGCATCGGTGTAGCGCAGGGCGCGGTAGGTCTTGCCTCGGTTGGTGAATTCAGCGGCGAGGATGTTGCCGTCGCGCAATTTTTCGCCATCGAGGTATTTTTCTTCGTAGAGCAGGGTGAAACGGTCACCCTCGCGGATATCGAGGGCGAAGTCCACGTCCCAGCCGAAGATGCCGGCCAGCTCCATGACCAGGTTGTCGGACAGGCCGGCGTCCATGCCGGCGAGGAACAGCGAAGAGCTGATTTCACCACTGGCGTTGGTGACGCGGGTTTCCAGCTCACGGGTGATGGTGTGGGTGCCGAAGTCCTCGCCCTCGCGTTGTACGTGCAGGGTGGTGAGACGGTCGATCACATACACCAGTTGCTGCAGTTCGCCGTCTTGCACATCGAACTTGAGGGTTTGTCCCGGCATGATGCGCTTGAGAATGGCGGTGTCCTCGCCGCTTCGCATGAGCCGGTCGAGTTGCTGTGGGCTGATGCGCAGACGCGAGAAAATGCGTGCCAGACTGTCACCGGAGCGCACGGTCTCTATCTGCCAGTGGATCTCTGCTTCCGCTACGGTTATGGGTTCTGCGGCGAGAGTCGTTGCGACGGCCTTGTCGGGCAGGCTCAATGGCCGGATGATGCGTGTGTCTGCGAAGAGATTATTTTCCAGCAGTGTACTGTCTGTACTGTCCGCACTGCGGATTGTATCGGCATCGGCGTCGGCGTCGGTATCGGTAAACAGGAGGCCTGCCGCGGCAAATAACGTCAGTCCAGCGGCCAGCCCGATCCAGCGCGCGCGCGGGCGCTTCAGGGCGGAGCCTGTGGTGTTATCCAGCAACGACTTAAAGTCTTGCTGCATCACTGTTTTTGGTGGTTTAGTGTGATTCATGGCATCGCTACAGCATTGATCTGGTCTTTATATATCGGCGGCTGGCCTGCGTCAATGAAGAAAAATGTCAGGTTTTTACGCACCTTGCCGAGGATTCTTCGATGGTTTGTCACCTTGAAAGAGCATTAGTGTCACTTGGCGGGGCTGTCTGCAGCGAATACCGTTGCCTGATTGCGTCCACCTTCCTTGGAATGATACAAGGCCTGATCGGCCTCGCCAATGAGTTGTTCGTAATCGCAGCCGTCTTCACGCAGCTCGGTAATGCCGAGACTGATGTTGATGTTCAGGTGGATATCACCGAATGCCACCGGTTCACTTTCGATGGCGTGTCGCAGGCGTTCAGCCAGTACCTTGCCACCTTTTGTGCCGGTGTTCGGCAGCACGATGAGAAATTCTTCGCCGCCGTAACGGCCCAGAATGTCTGTATCACGCAGGTTGCTTAGCAGGCGCCTGGAGATGATGCGCAATACTTCGTCACCGGCCAGGTGGCCATGGATATCATTGACCTGCTTGAAGTGGTCGATGTCGGTGAGGATGACCGTCAGCGGGTGTGCATAGCGTTGTGCGCGCTTGAATTCCTTGCTCAGGGTTTCCTCGATGTAGCGTCGGTTGAACAGCTGGGTGAGGCCGTCGCGGTTGCTGACCTCACGCAACTCCTGGGTGAGTGCCGTGAGTTGTTGCTGATAAATGCTGGTGTCGGTGACATCGAACAGGGTGAAACAGACGTATTCCACGTCGCCAAGCGTGTTTTTTACCGGCATCAGGGTACAGTCCTGACGCATGCAGTCCACGCCACCGGTGACCGGTCGATTGTGGGGGAACTTGAACAGGTAGGGGCGTTGTTCCCAGGAGGTAAAGGAAAAATTCTTCAGGATGAAGACGTTTTCCACCTTGCGTGCCAGCCACTTGTGCGGCAGCCCGGGGAACTCATCAAACAGGTTTTTACCAAGCAATGTCTGCGCCTTGCGCCCGCTGTGCACCTCCATGAACTGGTTCCACAGCACCAGTTCCATATTGCGGTTGACGACGAAAATGCCGGCATGGGTACGATCGACGATGAAATCGAGCAGATTGGGGGGCTGATTATCCGTCATGTGAGAGCCGGGTATTGATTCCCAGGATTAAAAGTCGTCCATGAATTCATCGAGGATGCCACGCAAGGTTTCGATGGTCTCTTCGGTCATGAACATCAGCAGATGGCTTTTGAAGCGGTGCTTCTCCACCGAGAAATTCACCTCCACCAACAGGGCGTGTTCCCACGATAGCTGATCCGGCGCCAGCATCTCATGCAAAGGCGTGCGCTCGGCCATCAGTGAGGGAGCGGAAAAACCCACCTCGGTGCCCAGGGTGTCGGAAATGCCACCGAGAATGGCGCCGACCAGCAGATTACCGACTTCCAGCAATAGCTCCTGCTCGATGGCGGCATCCAGTTCACAGTCATAGCCCAGTAGTTCGGCCAGTTCATCGGCGCCACTCTGGGTGAAGATAACAATGGCCTCGCCGCGCAGGGAATTGTAGAAGGCCTGTCGCACGGCCGAAACGTCTTCTTCGTCGCCGACCATGGTGGTGACGGTGTCCGCCAGTTCATGCACGGCGATCTGGCGGATACGCGGCACCGAGAGGGTGACGAAATTGTCGAGAATGCGCGCCAGTGAATCCCCCGCCTGCCCCATGGCGATATTGGCCACTTCCTGCAGGGCATCGGTTTGATCCTCATTATAAGACTGGACGCTCATATCAACCCGTACTCTTCCAGCACCGCCACGATGTTTTCGGTCTTTACCGGTTTCTTGATGAAGGCCATGGCGCCGAGTTTTTTTACCCGCTCCTGCGCTTCGGGCTGAATGTCGGCGGAAATGACCACGACGAAGGTGTTCAGCGATTCCTTTTGCAGGTGTGCCAGTACCTCATAGCCATCCATCACTGGCATGGTGAGGTCGAGAAACATGACGTCAGCCTTGCCGGCGCGGTAGGCCGCCAGAGCTTCTTCGCCATTTTCGGCCTGGGTGATCTCCACGTCCCAGCCGGATGGCAGGGCACGGATAACCATTTTGCGTGAGATCCTGGAGTCATCAACGACGGTCAGGGGTACGGCCATGATAAATTCTATCCTTAGCAGTTTGCTGCCAGAATCTATCGGCAGACCGTGGACAGCCTTTAACCTCTCGCAACTGCTGTGCCGTTGTGGTCTTTTGGCGGATGTATGCCCACTCTTGCGGTATAATCGCCGCCGTCCTTGGGGGGCTGTGGTATCGAAAAGCCAACGCCCAGAGGGCGGGAAATTGATGACAAATAGTTGGGAGATAAAGTGTGATGGTGTCTGTGAATGACGCGCTGGAACAGATCAAACGTGGTGCGGACGAGATTCTCGTCGAAAGTGAGCTGAAGACCAAGCTGGAACGTGGCAAGCCGCTGCGCATCAAGGCCGGTTTTGATCCCACGGCGCCGGATCTGCACCTGGGCCATACGGTGCTGATCAACAAACTGCGCCAGTTTCAGGATCTTGGCCACGAGGTGCTGTTCCTGATCGGTGATTTCACCGGCATGATCGGCGACCCCACCGGCAAGAGCGCCACCCGCCCGCCGCTGACCCGCGATGACGTGATAGAGAATGCGCGTAGCTATGAACAGCAGATTTTCAAGATTCTCGATCCGGAAAAGACCTTGGTGATGTTCAACTCCAGCTGGATGAATGCCATGTCCACTGCCGAGCTGATCCAGCTGGCAGCCAAACACACCGTGGCACGCATGTTGGAGCGTGATGACTTCAGCAAGCGTTACAAGGGCGGTCAGCCCATCGCTATCCATGAATTTCTCTACCCGCTGATCCAGGGTTATGACTCGGTGGCCATGCGTGCCGATGTGGAGCTGGGTGGTACCGACCAGAAATTCAACCTGCTGGTGGGGCGCGAGTTACAGAAGGCCTACGGCCAGGAACAGCAGGTGGTGCTGACGATGCCCATTCTTGAAGGCCTGGACGGGGTGCAGAAGATGTCCAAGTCGTTAGGCAACTATATTGGTATCGACGAGGCACCAGAGGAGATGTTCGGCAAGCTGATGTCTATTTCCGATGATCTCATGTGGCGTTACTTCGAGTTGCTCAGTTTCCGTCCACCATCGGATATTGTAGGGTTCAAGCGCGAAATACAGGCCGGGAAGAATCCCCGTGATATTAAGTTTTTGCTATGTGAGGAAGTTGTTTCACGCTTTCACAGTCCCCAGGCGGCGAAGACGGCGCAGGAGACCTTTATTGCTCGTTTCCAGAAAGGCGCCATGCCGGAGGATATGCTCGAACTGGAGCTGAGTGCAGCCGAGGGCGGGCTGGCCATCGCCAACCTGCTCAAGGAGGCTGGCCTGGTCAAGAGCACCTCCGATGCCTTGCGTATGATCAAGCAGGGTGCGGTGCGCATCGATGGAGGACGGGTGGAGGACAGCAAGCTCACTGTGCCCGTCGGTGCGCAGCATGTGTTTCAGGTCGGCAAGCGCCGCTTCGCACGTGTCACGGTTGCCTGAAAACATCTGTAGGAGCGGGCCATGCCCGCGATAATGGATGGGAAGCCGCTCCCGCAGGGATAAATTTTACGAGCAGAAAAACATCGCGGGCATGGCCCGCTCCTACAATCGGTTTTGCACCCGGCAAGTAGTCTGGGTTGAGCGTTGCGAAACCCGGGAGTTTATCGCGCCGCTTCTCCCGGGTTTCGAAGGCTACATTTCTGAATGATCGGCCGCTCAACGCAAATCGAATTTCACTGGCAAACGTAACAACACCGCTACGGGTTCATTTTCCACTTCGGCCGGGTAAAAGCTTGAAGCCAAAATGGCGCGTTTGGCGGCGTCGTCAAAATGCTTCCCGGCAGACTTTAAAATATTGACTTTTCTCACCCGCCCTTGTTTGTCGATCAATGCCTCCAGTTTGACGACGCCGCTGATGCCTTGGTTGCGCATCGTTTCAGGATAAACAGGGACTTCCCGATGTAAAAAGCGCGGAGCCTGTGTGAGCTTGAAAATGGGCACAGGGTTTGGCAGCGCGTCTTCCGCCGGTTCGATGAGCATCGGTGGCGTGGGTTCGGCGACGGCCGGTTCGGCTGTTTCCTCGGTTTTTTCCACGATTTCCTCCTCGGTCTCATGCGCTACGGGTTGCGGCGATATTTCTTCCACAATTTTCTTTGCCTGAGGAGAAAGTTCCGGCTCGGGAGGTGGCGGAGGTTTTTTTACCACGGGTTTTTTAGGTATGGGTTGTTTTTCGGATTTGGGTGGCGGTGGTGGTTTTTCCTGTTTTACGGGCACGGGCCACGCCGTCAGATCCACTACGAGCAGAGGACGCGATTCCGTGGCATGCGCGCGGTAATTTGCCAGTACATTGATAAATAGCAACAAGCCCAAGGTGACCAGAATGCCGCCTGCCATGGCGAGGCCAACATGAGGGAAGGCCCGGCTAGTCATGCTTTTCATCGGTGGCAATTCCCAATTGCCGGGCTCCCCCGGCCTTTGCCGCATCAATGACATCGATCAGCGACTCGGTGGTGGCGCGGCGGTCGGCATGAATCGTGACGGCCAGTTGTGGTTTTTTTGCCAATTCAATTTCAAGCAGCCGTTCGATGTCGTCCGTCGTCACGGGCTGCTCTTCCATATAGGCAATTCCCTGCCGGTCAAGTTTGATAATGACGTGTTCGTTATCGAGTGCGGCGGCATTTTCCGAGTCGGGTTTTTCGATGAGCAGGCCATCGTTTTCCGGGAATACGGTCGTCACCATAAAAAAGATCAGCAGCAGGAAAACGATATCGACCAGCGGTGCCATACTGATTTCGGGTTTTCCCGTATTGACCGTTGGCATGGGACATGGATCATCTGTTGGCATTGTGATACGCCTTTTTCAATGTGTTCACATCGCGATGTAAAATCAGCTGGATGGCTTGATGTGTTGTGGCCATTAAAATATTGATCCGGCGTGACAACAGGTGATGTAGAAAAATCACGGGAATGGCGATAATCAAACCACTGGCTGTCGTGAGCAGTGCCTGTGAAATGCCATCCGCCATTTCATCGGGCTTGCCGCTGCCGTGCAATGCAATGACTTCAAATACATTGATCATGCCAGTGACGGTGCCAAGCAGGCCCAGCATAGGGAGTAGCGAGGCAAGGATGGCGATGGTAGCAAGACTGCCTTCCACCTTGGGTGTGATTTCCGCCAAATGAATATTAAATTCTTTGGTCATATCCTCTCTTGATTGAACTTCCGGCCAATGGGTTGTGGCGAGTAATTGGGCGATGGGACTTACGCTGCCATTTGCTATGGGAAGATAATCGTCACTGGTTCGCAGTTTATGATAATCACGCCTGGCATTTTTTATCAGTGTCTGTCCGCGTAACGCTTCCCACAGAACCAGTGCCATGGCGATGCAGGCAACGAAGAAAATGACCCACATAATGGGGCCGCCACTACTCATCAAAGCCATAAATTCATCTTTAATATTCATTGTTTAAAACTCCATTTCCACGCCGAAGAAGGGAAAAAATGACATGCCGGTAACTTCGGTAGGATTGCCAATTTTTTCATATTCATCACCGTAGTCGTACTCAACGATATTTCTGGCGAAGGTGACATTTTGCAGGTCAAGATAAAATTTCATCTTCGATTTATTGAACAAAACCTCGCGTCCGATACGGAGATCGATTTTGTAGTAGATGGGCAGGCGTTTGGCATTGTGCTCGCCATATTCGGCAATCCAGCGACTGCTGGGGTCGCTCGGGTCTTCCCGATGGCGCCCCGTTATCGCGGTATAGGGCCTGCCGGAATTGACCTGTGCCTTGATGCTCCAGTCCCAGCGCTTCCAGTTTCCACCAAAAGGCTGGCCCCATACGGTGGTGACGGTCAGCGGCTGGTCGCCTGAAAAGTCACGTGTGATATCGGTGATTTCATTGGTGCGGCGGGATTTTGCCCAGGAGAGCGACAGCCAGCCGATCTTTCCCTGGCTGGGAGTACGTTTGATAAACAGATCAAAACCATAGGCTTCGCCTGTGCCGCGATTGGCGAAGTTATCGGGAGGATCGTTTTCATCAAGGGCGATCACCAGGTTTTTCATGGGCTTGTGATAAATCTCCGCCTTGACGCTGTAAAGTGGATTGATTTGATGCTCAACGCCCAGAATTCGGTGTTCCGCTTCCGTCATCAACAGGGCCGGGTTACCAAAGGATTCAATGATCTCGCTACCACGCGGCATTTGGATATATTGGCCCCAGGTGGCCATCAGCAGGGTGTCGGGGGTTAATTGGTATTCCAGCGTGGCGCGTGGCGAGGGCTTGTGGGTGTGAAAGCCTCCGGTGACTTCGATATTGGTGTAGCGCAAGCCAAACTGGGTTGCCAGTTGATCCGTCCATTGTTGGCGGTACTTGATGTAAGGGGATGCCTCACTGGCATAAATTACTTTCTTGAGGCGATATTTTTTTTGCGAGGTGAAATCACAATCCGGATCGTTTTCTGTACAGTTTCGAGGCGCATAGACATCCACAGGGAATTTTGAATAGCCACTGGATAGACCAAAACTGAGTTGTGACTCCGCCTGTAGTTGCCAGCGAAATTCCGGTTGTAAATAAAGCTGGTTTCCTTCTACATGCGCATAAAATGATTTTCCCTGTTCATCGCGGCCCAGACGAATTGAACTTTTGTCATGTATATAAGCCAATGTCGAAAGACTGTCCCATTTGCTGTTCCAACGCTGCTGCCAGGTGAGGCCGATAGTTTGGTATTCCTGTTTGTTGCGTAATTCTCCGGCCAACTGGGGGTCGGACTTGGCCGAGTTGCGTAGCTCCATCTCCATGGCATCACCCGCAGTAAACAGATAGGCATCGAGATAGCCGTTATCAAGCTGATGGCGATAGAGTGCCTGAAAATCATAAAAACGCGGCACAAGCAACACTTGATCCGGATCGCTTTCATCTTCATCGGAAAACAAGTCAGTGGCGGCGCTGGGGGATAGAATCAGGTCGAGATAGCTACGGCGACCGGCAACAAAAAAACTGTCACCATTTTTTCCTGCCGGGCCTTCCGCGAGAAAAGAGCTGGCGATGGTTGAAATGTCGAACTTGTAATGCATGCGGTCATTTTTTGGCGTGCGTAATTTAGCGTCGATTACACCACCCAGAGCATCGCCGTACTGGACGGGGAAACCGCCCAGAAATACGTTAATGTCTTCAATCAGCGCCGGATTAATCGTCGACTGAAATCCACCAAAATGATAAAGATAGCCAACGGGTGCGTTGTTGACCCATGTGATGTTCTCGTTGCCATTACTGCCCCGCATATAGACTTCTGCTGAACCCTCTTCAGTCGCAACGATACCAGGTAGTGCGGTGATGGCCTTGAGTGGGTCACCACCACTGCCGGCAGCCTTGGTCAACTCATCCACGGAAAGAGACAGCTTCGATGTTTTTTCCATCAGTCGTTCCGCTGTCACCTTCAGGCCTTCACCCTCAATGATAAACGGCACCAGATAAAGAACGATTTCTGCTTGCTTCAGCCCGTTGGTTTTAGTCAAGGTTTCGAACCCTGCTGCCAGTACTTTGATTCGCTCAGGCGGTGAAATATCAGAAAATACGACCCGCCCGGTTTGCGTGGTTTCGTCATAGATGTCGCCATTATCAATAACGACGGTTGCCCCCTCAATGGGCTCGCCGCTGCCTTTTTCTTTGACAATAACGGTCATGTCGGCAGCAAAAGCGGCTTTTATGCTGAATATGGCCACGATTAGCAGGCTGCCAAGATGGCGTACACCGGGGGTGTCATTTCTGGCTAAAATGCTCATCTACCTCTCCCTTCGTGTGTCTTATCCGGGTGCCAGTCTAGGGCGATGAGTGGGTCCGGTCTATTGAAAGAGTGTTGTGAAATGTAACTTTGTGTAACAGGATGCTTGCCGTGAAATGAGCGCAGGGGGTGGTTTTTTATTCATGAAATATCGGTTTTTGGCCAGCGAATGATAAATCGGGCACCTTCCAGTGGTGAATCTTCAACCGTTACAGCACCTTCATGCCATTGGCAGATACGCTGCACGATGGCCAGGCCGAGGCCGTAGCCCCCCGTGTCCCGGTCACGGCTTGCATCGAGACGTTTGAATGCCTCAAAGATGTGTGCACGCGCATTTTCGGGAATACCCGGCCCATCATCATCAATAATGATCTGATAGTTTTCATTGTCTTGTGTAAAGACAATGCAGACCCTGGTGCATGCATAGCGCTTTGCATTTTGCAGCAAATTTCCCACGGCTCTGGCCATCAGTCTGGGTTCAAAGCGGGCATGTTTAAGATTATTTCCGGTAACTTTAAAGTCTATCGATAAATTGTTTTCACCCATTTTTATCTGCCGGGTGACTTCTGCCAGCCAGGGCTCAATATCCTGGCGTTGAAATTTCAATTCCGGCTTGTCGCGGTCAAAACGGGCATAGGTCAACAGTTCCGACACCAGTTTATCCAGTTCATCGATGTCGGCATTCATGCTGATTATGTAGCGTTTCTTGTCTGTTTCGTCGGAAGATGACTGCAACATTTCCATGCCAAAGCGAAGTCTGGCAAGTGGTGTGCGAAGCTCATGTGAAACGGCATTGGTGAGTTCTTTGTGTGAGGAAATCAAACGTTGAATGCGATCCGCCATGCCATTGAATGCTTCTGCCAGATGATGTAGAACGGAATGCTTCGATAGTGAGGCACGGATGCTGAAATCGCCCTGACCAAAAGCGTTGGTGTTTACGTTCAGGTGCTTGAGGTCTCGCCATAGAGGAAAGACCCAAAACAACACGGCCAGGGCCACCAGGACGGCGAGAGACGCGACCAGAATGGATTGCAGGTAACTGAGCGTTAATGGTTCATCGAATGGCCCCAGTTTTATAACATAAGGGCTGCCAGCTATACGGCGATAGATGAATTCGGCATCATCGTCAGCAAAGGTTTGTACGACAATCTTACCATTTTCCAGCATGGCCAGCTGTGACACAGACAGTCCAGTCTGAGTTTTATTTAATAATATAACAGGGAAATTGAAACGTTGACTTAAGCTGGCTATTGCTGTTGGCCAATTGTCCTGGGGTTGCTCTCGCAGGTTTATATCGATAAGGTTGAAGGTACTGTTGGACAAGCGCCGGTTGTCGTCATCCTCTGTTTGTTCATAGGGGAATTCCAGCACCCATTCACTCTCGGAAACACGCTTGTAACAGTGAATAGCACCATTTATTCTAGTGAATACCACTGCGCCACGATTCAGCCGATCCATCATGGATGAGGAGAGGCTCAGCGATTCAACAGGCCGCAAGCGTATCGTGTAGCCATCGCCTTGATTCAATGCATTGATCAGGTTTGGCCATTGCTCTTCGGGCATGGTTTTTAAACGACGTTCAAGCAGGGCATAGGTACCCTGGGTTATGCCACCTAAATAGCGCTCCAGAGTGCCCTGCAAAATGCTGTTGAGATTGAAGATGCCAAAGAAGTAAATCGCTACTGCGAGTGCAAAAATCGAATATAGCTTTAAAAACAGGTGTCCCATCTTTGTATTTACTGCCAGGCTTGTTTGACAAACAGATAGCCCTTGCCGCGAATCGTCTTGATGCGGAAGGGGCGGCCGGTATTGTCGCCCAATTTCTTTCGTAAACGGGAAATACGAATATCCACGGAACGATCCAGGCCGTCATAGCCGATGCCGCGCAGCTGATCCAGAATCGTATCCCGGGTCAGCACTTCCCCAGCATGACTGGCTAACAACCACAGGAGTTCGAACTCGTTACTGGTGAAATCCAGTATATTGTTATCCAGCCAGACCTCACGGGCCGTGGCGCTGATGCGGAGACGGCCACAATGAATATCATTTGTGTTGCTTCCCTGCGGCACAGTCTGGCGGATATGTGTGGGGAAACGGCGCAACAATGCACGAATACGCGCCAATAGCACCCGGGGCTGGACAGGTTTGGTGACATAGTCATCGGCACCGATTTCCAGACCAACGACCTGATCGATATCCTCGTCTCGTGCCGTCAGCATGAGGATTGGCCCAGGGTATTTTGGGCGGACTGCCTTACAGATTTCCAGCCCATCCATACCCGGCAACATCAGATCCAGCACCACCAGATCAGGTGTTTCGGATATGATGCGCTGGCAGGCCTTGTCGCCTCTGTGTTCAATGGATACCGCCATTGCCTGCTGCTGTAAGTATTCCTGGATGAGGGTAGAGAGCCGGACATCATCCTCAACCAACAATATTTGAACTATCGCTTCAGGCTGTGAAGAATTGCAAGACACCTTGTGTTACCTCGCGTAGGGAAGAGTCGGACAAAAATGATTTTTCATGCATCTATTTTAGTGGTTGGCGCCATTAACACTGTTGTCACTGTGTACGATATTTGTATCAGTATGTAACCTGCCGAGTGACAGATGTCATGTGCATGGTCGGGCTGGAGGAAGCCCGGAGCGGGCCACGTCCGCGATGGTTTTTCCCATTATGCGGAGCTTGCTGTTTTGGACATTGTGGGTGCGGCTGAAGCCGATCCTACATTTACTTTTCATTAATCTGGTTAAAACCACTGTCTTTAGACGATGACTTTGATTTTTAATCTCGAGTTTCGGGGTTCATTGTCAATTAACCCAATATTCACTAAGGGGTTGAAATGAAATAATTATTATATACAACTAATTGCCCGGAACCACCTGCTACACTTATCTACGGTAACCGTAAAGTGATAAGGTGGGTACTCCCACCACTTTCGTGAACACAGGAAGCCTGCACCGGTGGGCGGTGCCCACCCTACGGATCACGGTAGTGCTCTGTAAATCCTGTCAGGTTCAGTATGTTCTCACTCGTCAATCGCGGGCATGGCCCGCTCCTCGTCTGATGGCCTTATGCACACTGCCGTCAGTGAATCTCCAGATCCAGCAGCAGGGCTGAAAGCCGTTCCAGGCGTTGGATCGGGTCGTCTAACTGCAAGAAGTATTGCTTTTGTTCGAGGCGGATGGGTAGCAACTCCGTCAGCCGGCTGCTGACCCAGCTGGCGTCGTCATAGTGTTTTTGCATGTTGATGAAAGGTTGATCCAGTTGTTCCAGAAGGCTGCGCAGTATGTCGGCGGCGCTGCGGTATTGCGGCGGCAGTGGTGAGCTGGGTTCGTTTTCCAGTAATTCGACACTGGCCATGGTGAGTTGGTTGGCCTGTATTTTCCGGGAAATGATGCGGAAGCGCTGCTGGCCGCGTGCAGTGATGCCCAGCAGGCCGTCCGGGTGCTGGTTGAAATAGACGATTTCACTGAGGGTGCCGGTGTCGAAGGTATCGGCTGCCTGCCCCACCTCGGAGCCTTCTCGGATCAGAGTGACGCCGAAACCGTGCCTGGCCTTCATGCACTGGCTGACCATGTCGAGATAACGTGGTTCGAAGATGCGCAGCGGCAGGGTACCGCCGGGAAACAGTACCGTGTGCAGGGGGAAAATGGGAATGGTGATAATGCTCATTGTGGTTCGCCCCAGCGGGGAATCAGGGAGTGTTCGATGTGTAATTGATCCAGTATCCGTGCGACCAGGAAATCGATCAGCTCTTCGGTCGTCGCCGGCTGGTGATAGAAGCCTGGGCTGGCGGGCATGATAACGACCCCTTCGCGCGACAGTTTGAGCATGTTTTCAAGGTGGATGCTGGAGACGGGCGTTTCGCGGTGCACCAGGATCAACTGGCGGCGCTCCTTGAGCATCACGTCAGCCGCGCGCTCGATGAGATCGCGGCTGGCGCCACTGGCGACCGAGGACAGGGTGGCCGAGGAGCAGGGGCAGATGACCATTGCGCGGACGGTGTTGGAACCGCTGGCCACCGGTGACATCCATTGGTCGCGGCCAAAGACGCGGAGCTGAGCGTCAGCAGCGTCAAAATATTTGCTGAGAAATATCTGTTGTTCATCGGCTCGTCCTGGCAGGTCAAGGTGGGTTTCTGTGGCGATGACCACCTGTGCCGGCTGCGAGATCATCAGGTACACTCCACGTCCCGCGCCCAGCAGGCATTCCAGCAGGCGCAGGCCGTACTGGGCGCCGGAGGCACCGGTGATGGCGAGGATGATACGGTCGGGATTCATTGGTACCAACTGTTTGTTTTGTCTGCCCCCTTTTCCCTCAGGGGAGAGGGCGGGGGGTGGTTTTGTCTTGCCGCATGCCCAACAAATGTAGCAGCTTTTCGTGTAGGCCCCCAAAGGCGCCGTTGCTCATGATCAATACGTGGTCGCCGGGACGGGCGGTTCCGGCGATGTGCGCGGCCAGCCGCTCGATACCGTCGAAGACCTGTGCCGTGTTCAGGCTGCGGGTCACATGGCCGAGGTTCCAGTCCAGCCCAGCGGGTTGGTAGAGCAGAACTTCGTCGGCCTCGCTCAGTGCCGGGCCGAGGGTATCGCGGTGAATGCCGAGGCGCATGGTGTTGGAACGTGGCTCCAGCACGGCGAGGATACGGGCCTGCCCGGCCCGTGCGCGCAGACCGGCAAGGGTGCTGGCGATGGCCGTGGGGTGGTGGGCGAAGTCGTCGTAGACGGTGATGCCGCCGATCTCGCCGCGCACCTCCATGCGCCGTTTGGGTGACAGGAAACGGCTCAGTGCTTCGCTGGCGTATTGGGTCGGTACGCCAGCGTGACGGGCGCCAGCGATGGCGGCGAGGGCGTTCTGTACATTGTGCAGGCCAAGCAGGCCCCAACGCACGTGGCCCTGTGATGCCGTGCCGAAAAAGACCTCGAAGGCGCTGCCGTCCACCTGTTCGAGGCGTGCGTGCCAGCCTTTTTTACCAATGCTCTCCAGCGGTGTCCAGCGGCCCATGTTCAGTACCTTGGTAATGTGTGGATCATCGTCCGGGGCGATGATCAGACCGTTGCCGGGCACCGTGCGCAGCAGGTGGTGAAACTGGCGTTCGATGGCCTCGATGTCGGGAAAGATGTCGGCATGGTCGTATTCGAGATTGTTCAGCACCACCGTGCGCGGGCGGTAGTGGACGAACTTGGAGCGTTTGTCGAAGAAGGCGGTGTCGTATTCGTCCGCCTCGACGACGAAGAAAGGCGTCTTGCCCATGCGCGCCGAGAGACCGAAATTGCGCGGCACGCCGCCGATGAGAAAGCCCGGCGCGAGACCGGCATCTTCGAGTATCCACGCCAGCATGGAAGCGGTGGTGGTCTTGCCATGGGTGCCGGCTACCGCCAATACCCAGCGATCCGCCAGCAGGTGTTCGGCGAGAAAGGCCGGGCCGGAAGTGTAGGGCAGGCCGCGTTCGAGCACCGCCTCCAGCGCCGGATTACCGCGTGACAGGGCATTGCCGATCACCACCAGATCCGGCGCTGGTTGTTGTGGCGAGAGTTGTGGCGAGAAAAGTTGCGCCGGATCCCAGCCTTCCGTGAGTTTGATGCCGGCCTCGGCCAGCTGGGTGCTCATGGGTGGGTAGACATTCTGATCCGAGCCGCTCACGGTCAGCCCCATTTCCCGCGCCAGCAGGGCGATGCCGCCCATGAAGGTGCCGCAGATACCGAGAATATGGATGTGCATGGTGTCAGCTTCCCGCAAGGTACAGTGCGCTCATGACGCGGAGGGAGAGATACATGTAGAACAGGGCCAGGCCCGAGGCGGCCCACATCATGATGCCCAGGGCGTGGCGCAGGATATGACCAATAACCATGATATTCCAGATCACCAGGCCGAGCAGCAACAGCGGCAGGCTGCTGCTCTGTCCTTCCGGCAGGCCCTGCAGGAAGGTGATCAGCGGCCAGCCCACGAGGCCGAACAGGACGCCGGTGCCGGCCAGAGCGGTGTAGGTTTGGGTGAAACGCGGCGTCTTGCCAGTGATCCACAGGCTGAACCAGGCCAGGGCCGCCAGCATGAATGTATCGACCATCGCCGACAGTATCGCCAGGCCCGGTGACAGATCCAGCAGCGACACCGCCAGACCGATGGCGAAATAGCCGGTGGTGGTGAGTATCAGCAGAAAACGGGAGCCGGGCAGATCCTGGGGTGTGCCGCGCAGGCGGCAGATATCGATGAACAACAGGAGCAGGGTGGTCATGGCGGGGTGGGTTTTTTTT
>DRKN01000073.1 GCA_011051755.1 Gammaproteobacteria bacterium | reverse complement strand
CTGTCGCGGTTGTTAGGGTTGTAGGCGGGCTGGTTGACCATCGCCAGCACCTCACCGGTATGCACATCGAGAATCACTGCGGATCCGGCGTCGGCACGGTTGCGACGCACGGCGGCCTTCAGTTCCCGATAGGCCAGGTATTGCAAGCGGAGATCGATGCTCAGCGCCATGTCTTCGCCGGGCTGCGGTTCGCGTACCCGCTCAACGCTCTCAACGATACGGCCGAGGCGATCCTTGATCACGCGTTTGGCGCCGGGGATGCTACGCAGACGCTCATCGAAGGCCAGTTCCATACCCTCCTGGCCGATGTCGTCCACATTGGTGAAGCCGACCACATGAGCGGTCACCTCACCGGCAGGGTAGAAGCGGCGGTACTCGGGGGCCATGGCCACGCCGGGGATCTCCAACGCACTGACGCGCTGCGCCATGTCCGGGTTGATACGGCGTTTGAGGTAGACGAACTCCTTGTGCTGACGCGCCACCAGCAGACGTTCAAGATCGGCGCGTTTGATGCGCAGGGCCCTGGCCAGCTTCGTCCAGCTATCGCGTTCGAGGATCAGCACCTTGGGATTGGCCCACACGGAATCCACCGGGGTACTGATCGCCAGTGGTTCGCCAAAACGATCAGTGATCATGCCCCGGTGGGCGGGCTCGGAGACCACGCGCAGGAAGCGGGCATCGCCCTGCCCCTGCAGGAAGTCCTTGTCCAACACCTGTAGATTCACCGCTCGCGCCGCCAGTCCACCTGCGGCAAACACAAACACACCGAGCACCAGCAGACGCCGGCCACGATAAGATGAAGACTTGTCTTGCTCACTCATTACGAAGTATTACCACGGATTCAGCATCCGGCATTTTCATGCCCAGACGTTTGCGCGCCACGCGCTCTACCCGGCTGTGTGTCGCCCAGGTGCCCTGCTCCAGCTGTAGCTGTCCCCATTCCACATTCATCTGGTCACGCAGCTTTTCCAGCGCCTGCAACTGTACGAACTGCTTGCGGCCTTCGTGCTTGGCATAGATCACGCCAATGGCCGAAGCCAGTACCGCCAGCACCAGTACCATCAGCAAAGCACCGGCTCTCATTCACAAACACCCTCCGGCAGAGGATTTTTTCAGCCGTTCGGCCACGCGCAACACGGCACTGCGGGCACGCGGATTTTCATCCAGCTCCCGCTTACCGGCGCGAATCGCCTTGCCTACCAGCTGCAAATGGGGGTTCAGCACCGACTGTGGCACCGGCAGACCGGGTGGAAACTGATCGCCTTTGGCCTCGTCACGCATGAAGCGTTTGACGATACGGTCTTCCAGCGAATGAAAACTGATCACCGCCAACCGCCCGCCGGGACTGAGCGCCGCCAACGCCTGCGGTAGACAGTCACGCAGATCGTCCAGTTCCGCGTTGATAAAAATACGAATGCCCTGAAAACTCTTGGTCGCCGGATCCCGGCCCGGCTCCCAGCGAGGGTGCGCCTGACGAATGATTTCGGCCAACTGCACGGTACCTGTGATCGGCGCCCCGGCACGCGCACTCACAATGGCGCGGGCGATACGCCGCGAGTAACGCTCCTCACCGTACTGGTACAGCACATCGGCAATCTCGCGCTCGCTAGCCGAGGCCAACCATTGCGCAGCACTGCGACCCTGCTCCGGATCCATGCGCATATCGAGCACGCCGTCGTTGCGAAAACTAAAGCCACGCGAGGCATCATCAAGCTGCGGCGAGGAGACGCCGAGATCCAGCAGAATGCCATCCACCTTGCCCTGCCAGCCGCGCTGTTTCACATGCCGCCCCAGTTGCGAAAAAGAACCACGTTCGATGGCAAACCGCCCGTCCGTGCCGAAACGGCGTTCAGCCTCGGCCACCGCCTGCGGATCCTTGTCCAGTCCCAGCAGACAACCCTGCGGCCCCAGTCGCTCGAGAATGGCGCCCGCATGGCCGCCGCGGCCGAAGGTGCCATCGATGTACATACCATCAGCGCGGATCCTCAGTGCTGCCAACACCTCGTCAAACAGCACCGGTCGATGTGTAAATGGCTGCGTCAAAGCGACAGCGACTCAAGTTCGGGCGGCAGGTCATCCAGATCATCCTCTTCCGCCAGCCATTCATCGCGGCGCTGAGTCCAGAGTTCCTCATTCCAGATTTCGAATTTATTACCCTGACCGGTCAACACGGCGCGCTTTTCCAGGCCAGCGAACTCACGCAGCGACGGCGGCAGCAACATGCGCCCGGCGGAATCCAGCTCCACCTCGGTGGCGTGGCCGATATACAGGCGCTGCATGCGGCGAGCCGCCTTGTTAAAGCTGGGCAGCTTTTGCAGTTTGCGCTCAACGACCTCCCATTCGGGCAGCGGATACAGCAGCAGACAATGGTCACGATCCACGGTCACTACCATCTGTCCGTCGCAGGCATCGGCCAGGCGCTGACGGTAACGCGCAGGCATGCCCATGCGTCCCTTGACGTCCAGATTCAGTGTGTTGACTCCGCGAAACAATGATCGCTCCCAGTGTTGACTTGCCCTGAACCCTCGGATTCAGGTTGAGACAAGCGGGCGCGACACAAAAATCCACAATTACCCACTTCATCCCACTTTGCTACACTATAGAAACCACCCGCACCCACTGTCAAGAAATTAACGCGCTAAAATCTGGGAAATCTTTCTTTTCACACAATGACTTAGCGTCATGACGCCATTCCTGGCCGGCATAAAAACGAACTACCTGACGGCAATCAAATCGTTGCTGTGTGAAGTTAAAGTAAAGGATGAGGTTTGGCGATCAATCGGAGGCAAAACGGGAGATCAAGCAGAAAAGAAGGAGGCACCCAACGTCGGGAAACCGGAGCGGGCCATGCCCGCGATTGCCACAGGCGCAGAAATACCCCGCACCTGTTAGGAGCGCCTTCAGATGCCTCGGATTGAGCAACAGCGGAAACCATGAGAAAAAAGAGGAAGTCGGCCTGTAAGCCGGGTTCTGTCGAGAACAGTCATTCATCTGGGCGCCGCATCACTGCGACGCTCGAGCGACCTACCCGGGAGCAACGCGGGCCACGCCAATGCTCCCCTATTTGGTCTTGCTCCGGGTGGGGTTTACCCTGCCACCGCTGTTACCAGCGGCGCGGTGCGCTCTTACCGCACCTTTTCACCCTTACCTGTG
>DRKN01000072.1 GCA_011051755.1 Gammaproteobacteria bacterium | reverse complement strand
CGATGGAAAGAGAAGGGTGCAGCGGCAGTATTATCACTCAGGAGCCTTGCGCACACTGATTGTCGATGGAATCAATTCTGGGGAAAGATTAATCAGTATGGGTATCCATTGATGGTATGAGATGCGCTTGAATGGAGGGCTTAAAAATATACATCATATTGAGAGCGAACCCCCATCAGAATATTGATCCGTCGGTAAATTAAGTTCCGCATCAATCGGAAAGACGCTTGAGCGCTCACGTTGACTATAGTCCTTTCTTGTGACGGTGACGTCACCAAACAGGCTGGTTAATAAACGTGTTGTGCCAGAGCGAACATGGTTCAATACATTCCCCGTCCTGTCATTAATATCGTTTTCATTGGCTTCATTCGCCGCTTCCCGGCTCAACCAGCCTTGCAATAGCCGCCTTAAAAGCGCTAGTCCTTCCGTGTTGATATGCTTTTCTATGTCACCATGCTCATGGTTTTCATAATCTTCCGAGGATAATTGATGGATGAGTTGATCAAATTGTTCTTGTGCATCAGAAAAGAATGAAAATTTGTCAGAGTTTACGTATGCTACGTCCATAAGAGAGATCTTTTTACCGGGTTATGTTCGTCAGAAAATCAGAAACCGTGTATTTTGATCTCTCTTTTTTGTTTTTTAAGATTACTCTTTGATTTTTATGTGTTTTTTTGTCGAAGCAAAGGAACTGCACCCTAACTTGTGTGAACAACCAGTCCAATAGCCATATTCAACTTTGTACGGTGTATCGAAGAAGAAAAAACATTCTGTGAATTGATCGGCACAAGATTCAGCATAGCGGCCTGGAATACTGCCAATGAATTAGCGCGTGGGCACAAAAAACGTGCCCACCCTACTTGGCTTGGACACATGAACAAGGATTAATTCCTTTGCAGGGCGGCCAGACCAGCAGCCAGATCAGGGTACCGCAGTTCGACAGCCAGCTCTTCACGCATTTTTCGGTTGTCCAACCGGCGTGATTCCTGCAAATAAGACAACATGCCGGCGCTCATGACCTTTTCCGCCTCGGCACGCGGTACGACGGGCGGCGGCGGCAGGCCCAGGGCCTTGGCGACGTCGATGAAGTATTGCGACATGGTGCCAGGATGACCATCGGCGATGTTGTAGACTTCACCCGGGACACCCCTTTCCATCGCGGCAACACACACTTGGGCGAGGTCATCCTGGTGAATACGATTGGTCTGGGGCGATTCGACCGGATCCAAAATGGGCAAACCCTTTTCCAGCCGTGCCACGGGCAGGCGACCGGGGCCATAGATGCCACCAACGCGCAGAATGACGAAGGGCACGCCCGTTTCTCTGCCCCAACAACGCAGGGTGTTTTCGGCATCCAGCCGCCGCCGGCCCCGGGCGGTCTGTGGCTGCACCGCCTGTGCCTCGGTAATCCAGACACCCCGGCAGTCGCCGTATACCGCAGTGGTACTGATCAACACCAGTTTCGCCGGTCGTCGCGCGACACCGATGGCGGCGAGGAAATTCTGCAACAGGGGATCACGCTCTCCCTGCGCAGGTGGCGGCGCAAAATAGAAAAGCACAGCCTCTGCCGTTGGCAGATTCTTCAGTGTCGCGCCCTTCGCCAGATCGCCAAATACGGGCTCGATACCCCCAGCACGCAGTCGCGCCGCGCTGCTTTCACTGCGCGCCAGCCCCCGCACGCTGGCGCCCTGCGCCCGGTACAACCGTGCCACACGCTGGCCGATGTCGCCGCAACCTGCAATCAATACGGAATTCACCAGTGGTTCTCATTGTTGGCTTCACGCATAATCAACATCTCTGTCCACTCTGGTCACCTCGCATAATGACTTTTACCGTACACCTCGAGCCCAGTGGGCACCATTTCGACATCGAACCCGACGAGACGGTTCTCGATGCCGCCCTACGTCACGGCCACGCCTTTCCCTATGGCTGCCGCAGCGGCAACTGCGGCGCCTGCCTGGGACAGTTGCTCGAGGGTGAACTGGATTATGGCACGAATCGGTCGACGCCTCTGGCTGCCCGGGATCAGCCCCCCGGCACGGCGTTTTTTTGTCAGGCACGCGCCGCCTCCGACTTGATCATCGAGGTGAAGGAAATTACCGCCGTGGAATGCCTGACGGTGAAAACCCTGCCCGTGTTGGTGCAGACAAAGGAACTGCTGGCCGACGATGTAATGCGACTTTATCTCAAGCTGCCGCAGGACGAGCACCTGCGCTTCCTCGCCGGACAGTACATCGATATTTTGCTGAAGGACGGCCGCCGACGCAGTTTTTCCATCGCCAACATGCCGCTCAACGACCACCTGCTGGAGCTGCACATCCGCCACGTCGAGGGCGGGGATTTCACGGGGTACATCTTCGACCAACTACGAGAAAAGGACGTGCTGCGCATCGAGGGGCCGCACGGGAATTTCTTTCTGCGCGAGAATTCCACACGGCCGCTGCTGTTCGTTGCCGGCGGCACCGGCTTTGCACCGGTAAAGTCCATTCTCGAACATGCCTTTGCCGAGAAAATGCCACAGTCCATGCGGCTATACTGGGGCGTGCGCGGCGAGGGAGATCTGTATCTGAATGCCTTGCCGCAAAAATGGGCGCAGGAACACCCCGACTTCCGCTATGTGCCCGTACTTTCCGCGGCATCGAAACAGTGGCAAGGGGCGCAGGGTTATGTACACGAAACGGTGATCGCAGACCTGACAGCAAGGGACGAGGATTTTTCAGCCTTCGATGTCTACGTCTGCGGCCCACCGGTCATGGTCAGAGCCGCCTTCGCGGCCTTCCGTGAGCGAGGCCTCGACGAGGCGCGCTTCTATTCCGATGCGTTTGAGTTCCAAGCGCCGAAACCCGACGGCTGAATGAAATTACGCCCTGACGGCATCCAGCGGTTTGGTGGCTTCCGGCGCCTCAATGGCCGGCGGAACATGCTCCACCACATCGACTTCGGCGGCCACCGGCGGTTCACAACAGGGCGCCAGACGCAACGCCTCCCGGTAACAGGACAGGGCGGTCTCCCGATCACCCATCTTGTCCAGCAGGGTTCCCAGCTCGATAAGGGCCTCGGCATTCGGCTGTGCATTGATGCTGGCCTCAAGATAGCTGCGCGCCTTGCCCCACAGGCCGGTGCGCAAACACAATCGTCCCGCCGTCAGTAGTGCCGTCCGATCCTGTTCATGTCCCATCAGGAATAACTCGGCCTGCACCAGCTGGCGTACCGGATCCGCCCCCTTGATGAGGCCATACATCCGCAACAGGCCATCATTGCGATGGCGCTTGAGGGCGTTGCGCAGCAGCGGCTCTCCCTCCGCATCCCTGCCAAAATCCCTCAGCCTCTGCAGATAGGTCAGCAGCAGGGTCTCATCTTCGCGCAGCGCTTTCGGCACCGTGGACCAGATTTGCATCAATCCGGCCACCTCGGCGCTGTCCCTGAGCAAGGCGGTGTAAGCCTCGCGCGCCATGGCATCAAGGGTCTGTTTGTCGAATATTTTTCGCTTGCGCAACTTGGGCAGCAACTCGATGAGGTTGTTCCATTCCCCCAACTCCCGGTATAACCTGCCCAGCGGCTTCAGCACCTGCGGGTGCGCCGGCTCCAGCTGGTACAGGCGCTGCAGTGAGGCCAGCGCCTGTTCTTTCTGGTTCTGACTCAGCAGCAGATCCACCTGGGTCAGGCCCACGGCAATATCGGCCTGGGCCGGATTCTGGTGCGCCAATTGCAGATAGTGGTCTCGTCGATCCTCCGCACCTTGCTCCTGTGCGGCACGTGCGGCGACCAGGTAATTGAGTATCGGCACTTCGCTTTGCCCGGCGTATTTCAGTACCTGCCGTTCCGCCTGTCGCCACTGCCCCTCGGCCAGTTCGATGAGCCCGTAGCTCAGCGCCTTCTGCGCATTTTGTTCTCTGCGCTGCTTGCGCCAGCCTCCCACACTGCGCGGCACGGCCAGCAGGCGCACGACAAAACGAATCGTCAAATAAAGCGCCGCAAAGACCAACAACAGGAAAAACACCAGCAGGGCCAGACTGGTTTCCACGCTCCAGGGGCCGACGCCAATCAACACATAGCCCGGGTTGTCCTTGATGAGCAGAGCCAGCAGCACGGCGCCGATAAGCGCCAACATACAAATCAGCAGCAATTTAATCATTGTTCACCACCCTCACGCTGTGCAGCCTCGACCTCTATGCCCAGGCCCTGCATGTCTTGGCGCAGTACGCGCAAGGAATCGCTGATATCCGGCAGGCTGGGTTGCAGGTCTGCCTGCTGCAAATTCTGTAAAGATTCCAGCATGCCCTGCACCGCGGCGGACTCCTCATCAAACTTGGCCTTGAGCCAGTGAGTGGCTTCGTCCAATAACTGCTGGAACAGGGCGGTTTCATGGCGCAGCAGGCTGAGTCGCGCCTGTTCCAGCTTCAGTTGCAGATTCTGCCGCAAATACCACTCTTCCGCCGGGGCTCGCAGGGGCTCGATGGGCTTGTCCTCCCGCCGCACGACCACCAGCCCACGGATATCTCTCCAAATCGCGCCGGGAATATCGGCCCAATCCAACGGCTGGGTGTTTTCTTCGCCGTTGCCAACCACCACTCCGGCGGTGCGAACGTGCGGGGCGTCCCGCAGCGGCAGATCCTCCACCCTCCCAACCAAACTGGCCAGGGTCAAGGCCAGACCCGTAATGTCCGGCGCCACCACCGCCTTCAACGCCGTGATCTCGTTGGCGATGGATTGACGCACCGGCACAAAGGCAGGATCACCTATGGCACGCAGTTTTTGATCGACGGTCTGTAATACCGCCAATGCGGTGCGATGATCACGCTCCAGGGTGAGACGGGTATTGGCGATAATCAGCAGATATTCGATCTCCGCCAGACGCCAGGCCAGGGTGGTACGGCCCAGTGTCGTCGACATCTCTTTCAGTGCCGTGTTCAGCGCCTGCTGCTCGGCCTCGATGCGCTGACGCACCGCGGTGGCACTGTCCACCTCGCTGCGAATCGCGCCGATCTCCTGCTTCAGGGTTTCCAGCTGACTCAACCGCCTCAGTTGCTGCTGATTGGCGTCAATGCTTGACCGGTTGCCATCTATGCGCGACTGCAACTCGCCAAGACGCTCCAGCAGTGCGGCATTCTGCTGCTGCTCTTGCAAATTCTGCTGACGCCCTTGCAGATAAAGGTAGTACGCGCCCAGCGCCGTCAGGATGGCCAGCACCAGGGCAACGATAGACAAGCCGGTGCTCGAACCTTTTTTTTCCTTTTTCTCTTCTTGTTTCTC
Organism: Gammaproteobacteria bacterium; assembly: GCA_011051755.1. Taxonomy (GTDB): domain Bacteria; phylum Pseudomonadota; class Gammaproteobacteria; order SZUA-152; family SZUA-152; genus DRQN01. The sequence goes on along the minus strand of DRKN01000072.1, from coordinate 23,279 downwards.
TTCCCTGATTTTTCCCTTTGCACTTTCTTCTTCCATCCCGGCAACATCGACTGTTTTCACTGTGGCCTCAGGCGGCTTTTTTTCTTTTTTCCCGGCAGCGGCAGTCGTCTTTTTCGGGGTGTTGGGGGGCTTTTTTTCCACACGAGTTTCAGGTTTTTTCTGTGCGGCTTTCCCCGTCGCTTTCGGGCTATCCTTTTCCGTCACCGTCGTTGCCTCTGCGGGTACAGGCTTGTCACTGGCGGATTGGTCTTCGGCATCCTGCGTCACCCTACCGACTGCATCCTCCTCCACGGCCTTGCCTTTTACCGGTTTGGCTGCTGGGGTTTTCTCATCGTTTTGATTGCTTTGATTTTTCATCTCGATTCCTGCGCGTAGCACTTTGCGGCCTCAAGCAACGCGGCGTCACTGGCCGCTCTGGCAACAATCGCCGGGCGTATGAAGCCCAGTTCCTGTGCCAACGTGGCGCTGCGATCACTGATCACGACCAGCGCCGTCTCCAACAGGCGCTCCCGATGGCCGGCATCCACTCGCGCAAAGAGATTCCGCAGGCCTTCATTACTGGTGATGATAATCATATCGAGCTTGCCCTTATCCCACGCCCGATACAACCGTTCTGGGTCAAGAGTACTCATAATTCGTCGGTACACCTCGGCATAATCCACCTCCGCACCACGCTCACGGAGCGTATCGGCCAGCAAAGCCCGGCCATTGCCGCCACGAAAAATGATCACTCGCTTTTCCTGCAACGACTGTAACTCAGGCAGAACCAGCAGGGCCTCGGAGTTGTAGGGCGCCGGGGGCAGGATATGCGCCGGTTGGCCGTGTGATGCCAATGCCCGGGCCGTGGCCTGGCCGACAGCGGCGCGCAGCAGGCTTTCGGGTAACAACGACCCACCAAGGGCTTGATAGGCATAGTGCACAGCATTGGCGCTGATAAAAATAGCCAAGTGGTCGCCGGCAAGGTCTTGCAGACGGGCCTGTAACGGCGCAACGTCGGCCGGAGGAAGGATGTCGATCACCGGAAAGCGGAGGGTATTTCCACCCTCCGCTTCAATCAGCCGGCACAGATTGTCTGCCTGATGGGCCGGACGGGTCACGGCGATGGTTAAACCATCGAGCACGCCGCGCCGGGTGTCCGTCAGCATATGAAGTTAGCGCTTACTTCGCATGAAGCGGGCATGGAATGGTGTTATGTAACCATCAGGCATCGGCGTAGACTGCCTTGAGAATCACCCCGGCGCCACGTGACAGCAGGTCGTCGGCCAGTGCCGTGCCGAGTTTTTCGGCCGCTGCCGCCGAACCTTCGATCTCGCCACGTATCACTTCCCCACCGTCGGGACGGCCCACCAGCCCACGCATGCGCAGACGCTCGCCATCCAGTTCCGCGAAACCGGCGATGGGCACCTGACAACCGCCTTCGAGACGCTGGTTCATGGCGCGTTCGGCCAGCACGCAGGTCTGGGTATGCGCGTCATTGAGATGGGCGATGAGTGTATGGATGCGGGCGTCATCGCTACGCGTCTCGATGCCCACGGCGCCCTGGCCGATGGCCGGCAGACTCTGTTCGGTGCTCAGGCAACTGCGAATACGGTCTTCGAAACCGAGGCGCTTGAGACCGGCGCTGGCGAGGATGATGGCGTCATAGCTACCTTCGTCGAGCTTGCGCAGACGGGTGTTGACGTTGCCGCGCAGGTCGAGGATGTCGAGATCCGGGCGTGCCGCACGCAGCTGGCACTGCCGGCGCAGGCTGGAAGTACCGACCCTGGCGCCCTGCGGCAGCTCGTCGACACTGGCATAGGTGTTGGAAACAAAGGCATCGCGCGGGTCTTCCCGCTCGCAGATCACCGCCAGATGCAGGCCCTCGGGGAATTCCACCGGCACGTCTTTCATCGAATGCACGGCGATATCGGCATCGCCACGCAGCATACCCTGCTCCAGCTCTTTGACAAACAAGCCCTTACCACCCACCTTGGCCAGCGGGGTGTCGAGGATCTTGTCTCCTTGGGTGACCATCTTCACCAGTTCTATCTGCAAATCAGGGTATTTGGCCAGCAGGCGGTCGCGAACGTATTCGGCCTGCCACAGGGCCAGGGGACTTTTGCGGGTGGCGATGCGAACGGTTTCGGTCATGGTGTCTTCTCGTGTTGGCCGGTGGGCCGTGGCCCAGCCTGGAAAAGCCGTTAATGCTACGGATCGTGTCGGTGGTACACAACCAGATCCACACATTCGGCCCGCCCGGCTTTGCGTATGCCGACGCTGCGGTAAACAGACTACTGGCAGGTGATATGACCCCAGCCCTTTCAAGATGGGGTTCCAGTTCATAAAACGCTATATATAAAGAGTTATTGTGAATGCCGAGAGGTTTTCAGTCGTAGGTGTAAAAAATGTACTCTGTTGTTCCCCCATAAAATGGCTAAATTATAGCCAAAATGATGCTATCTTCGGCAAAAACACATTTAACTCACCTTGAAAGGGCTGGTGATATGACCCGTAGCGGAATAGCGTCCGAGACCACCGCAAGGCGGCGGGCGGCTCATGGCTAAAACGAGCGCTCAAGGCTGAAATAGGCTTGGTTTTCACCACCGGGATCAAATCCCGTGGCAAGTCCGGCGCGCAGGGTCAGCGGCAATATATAACCAAGAATCACATCGGCCTGCAACTCAATCCCAGCACCACTATACCTATTTTCTTGGCTATACACCTCTTTCCCAGCCGCACCGATATTGTAGAATACCTTGCCGGATAACTGTTGAATACCCACTGGCGGCGACATCAGGGTGCGCCCTGTGCGATGCAGCGGGAAGCGCCATTCCGTATTTAGCAGCAACATGTTTTCACCCGTAAGGGTATTCAGGCCTTGAGGATATCCCCGCAGTGGAAATTTGCGTTTATTGAAAAGTGAAGGTGTCCCCAGATTGCCCGGCAGGGTGGCCCTATCACCAAAAACACCGCCCAACCTGAAGAGTGACGTATTCACTCCACCTTGTCCCGCGGAAAGCTGCAAAGCCAGGGATTGTTGCTCCCCCATATGGATGAATTCACGCCAGTCCAAACGCACCACCCTGCCGCTAAAATCACCTTCCATAATATCATTATCTTCCACCACCAGGTTGATCACCCGCCCGTCATTGCGGCTAATGGACAGCGGATAGCGAACCGTATCATCATAACTCAGCGCCACACCCACCATACCCTGCCGGGTATCCTTCCACCTCACCACGCCAGAGGCGCGAAAGGCATCCTGCGTTTGCTCAAAGACCAGGCCGGCATGCAGCGACCAGCGCCGTAACTCCCGGAGGAAAGGGCGCTCGATGGCCAGCAACAAGGTATCTTCGCTGCGAATGCGCAGCAAGTCATCGGCGCTACCCCGGTAATATCCATGTTCCCGGCTGACGTAGAACTGGAGAATGGGCTGCCAGCGGTCGTAACGGTAATCTATATAACCCACTGGCAACTTGTGCCTGAGATTGGCGGCCAGCAATAATTGCAGATTATGGCGCCACAGGGGATCATTGGCGGAGGTATAAATCCCAGCTTCCACCTCTTGATTATCAACCAGGAGATAAGGAAACCACCAGCCCGGCGTCATGTACCGGCTGGGTTGATAATCGCTGATTTCAAACTCGGCCAATGCACCGTACTGCTTTGGGGCATCGCGGGGCGCCTTGATTGTCGTCACTCGTGGATAACTCCCCACTGGTCGGCTATACAAATCGACGCCTCCCGTGCCCAGGTGACTGTAATACAGGGTCTGACCATCCATTGAAAGCGCCGGATAAAAGCCGCCACCGGTCAAATGGGTCAAGCGGGTAAGTTGTTTGTCCTGTATATCAATACGGTGAATATTGTAGATATCCCCATAATCGGCGCTAAACAGAATGCCCGTACCATCGGGACTGAATCGAGGCTGGGTTTCAATGGCGGCAGTATCGGTGAGTTTTTGCCATGTGCCCTGCCCCAGATCAAACAACTCAAGATTCCAGCGACTGCCTGGACGCCATACGGCAGCGGCCAAGGTCGCACCGTCCGGAGAGAGGTCGATCCCACCGATGACGCTGGCATCCTCCCCTCGCCACAGGGTTTTAAGATACCGCCCCTGTGCATCGAGGCGGTGCAGACTATGCCTGCCCAGCTCATAATGTACAGCGAGGATATGTTGGGCTCCCTGATCCCAGGTGGCATAACGATAGCGCCCACCTTCGGTCAGGCGTGTCTTACTGCCATCTTCCTGATTGATCAGGTAAATGTCATTGAAGCGGTTGGTATTGTTTGACCGTTCAGGTTGGATTAACAAAATACCTGCTGTCGGGTGGGCATCGAAAGCAAAACCTCGCACCTCGGCAATTTCGTGGGCCTGCCCATTAGTGGCGGACAAACGCATCAATAATGGCCAATTATAAAGCCGATCCTGAATGTACAGCACATCGCCATCGGGCAACACTTGGGGCCGCCCACTGCGGTAAGCGTTGGTAGTCAGGCGTTGACCGGAATTGGCGCCGTTTTTTTCAAGTAATGCCAACTGATCACTGAATTCTCCGGCCAGATATTGATCAAACTCCTGCCACAGGGTAGTCAGACTTTTACCCAGTACCTGCCGGGTATTGGTGTTCAGCATGAAAGGAATGATGTTGTCGCTATAGCCGTTAATCCATTGCTGAATGCTTTCCTTGCCATAACGATCAGCAAGAAACTGATAGAAATAGACCCCGTACAAATAAGCGGTTGTCTTTACCGGCCAGTCGGTGGTGTCGGCGCTGACCTGGGACAGAGGCTTGATGCCGTTCTGCCACTCCAGGCGCATCATGGTACGGAACAAACTACTCTGGCCACGGCCGATACCGTTATTCCTATCCGTTTCCATGTAAGTGGCCAGACCCTCCTTCAGCCAGCCAGGTTGTAAAACATTGGGAAACAAAATCGGCAGACGACCGAACAGCGCCTGCGCCCCTTTCGGCAAACCCTCTTTTTTATCCATATGCAGGATATGGGTGTATTCGTGGATGAACAATAATTCCATCCAGTGACGATAGTCTTCCATCGATGCCGGTGGAATGACAATGAGCGTAATGTGATTTTGGGGGATGGGAGTCGCCCAACCGTTGCTGGAATCCACGCGGTCAGTGAGTACCACATCGGTCTTGTCCTGCGGAGTCCATTGCAGTTGTTCAGAAAGAATATGATGGGTACGCTCGGCGATCACCGCCAGCTCTTCGGCCATTAGCTGTTCGCCATCATGGAAGTGGATAGCGAAATGCGCCGTATGCAGGGTTTGCCAGTTCAGTGTGGGATCATACAGCGTCGCGGACATGACAGGGGATTTTACAAATAACAACATCCCAAGAAGCGTGATGGATCGTAACGCATAGCGCCCCAACCCGCCAGCAGCGGATTGGGGCCACGAAGCCTCTCTGAAAAAATGAAATACGGGGATGTATTTCATCAAATTTCGTGCATTTTATTACTTCCGATAAGGATAGGGCCCAGGTTTGAGGCAGGATAGCCTGCCCCGTTTTCCGTGAATTCCATTTCCGTCTTTAACACCTGTATTTCACAATCTTGGCGTTACGGCGCATTCACATCACCTGATGCATTGTTGTTATAAGTATTATCAGATAGGGTGATGAAACAACCATCTGCCTCATCACCATACCTGTATATACCCCAGCCATCGCTGTCTTTTATGGTGCTGTTGGTTACGCTAAAGCGTGTGGGACTAGAAGAAAAGCAAACTGAACCGATGTTAGATCCACCCCCTAACCCTCCATATTCAACAGTGACATAGTCCAATTGGTTATTCAGGCTGTTGCTTCTATAAAATTCAATACCCTCCCAGAAACCGGGCAATTCTTCACGCCCGGTGAACAAAATAGGTTCGGCCTTAGTACCGATTGCCTGCAACGATCCAGAGCTGTTTACCGAAAACTCGGCACCTGAATTGAAGATGAGTGAAACACCGGCTTCCAGGATCAGGTCGGCATTGATATTATAGAGGGCAGTAGAATGCATATAATAAGGAACATCCTGTTTATGCCAGGTTTGTGCGGTTTCGACATCCTCACTAAAAACATGAATACGATCATCCGTATTGCCGCTATACTGGCTATCGTTACCCAATCGTCCCACCATTTCAGCCGGCAAATCGATAGGTCGGTCATTTAAGGTCAGGGTGTTACTTTCAAAGCTGTCTAACAGGACACTGCCACCATAGATATGCATTCCTAAGTTACTGGCGTAGCGTAAAGTAGTATTTTTAACTTTGAAACGCGTTGGATCGCTTGAAAATGATACGGTATCGATATTAATAACGCCGTATTCAATGGTGACATAGTCCAGTTGGTTATTCAGGCTGTTGCTTCTATAAAATTCAATACCCTCCCAGAAACCGGGTGATGCATCACCTCCGGTGAACAGAATGGGCTGTTCCTTCGTACCTGTCGCAGATAAGGATGCACCTGAATTCACCACAAGCTCTGTTCCCGCCGCAAACTCCAGCCTGACTCCCGGGTTAATGGTGAGTTGCGCTGGACTGTTGACACTAATACCATTTGGCACTTTATAACAGGATTCCGTTAACGTCGTATCAACATCGATATCACGATTTGAAATTTCGCTATTACAAACACCCATAACAATATCAATTATCGTCAGCACGGCTGTTGTATTGGTGCCCAGGCTTGTATTTGCAGACGGGCTGGACAGTGTCAGGTTCACGGTTTCATTCCCCTCCGTTGTACTGTCTGACATGATTTGCACGGCAAATGTTTTTGCATTGCTGTCGTTCGCCGCCCAGTCCAATGTCCCCGAAATCGCCGTGTAGTCTTCGCCATCAGCCGCCGTGCCATTACTGGCCGCATAATCCACGCTGATGGCTTCAGAAATATCACCCGCACGATTCACCGTAATGGTGATGCTGGCAACATTTTCATCGGCCTGATAGGTGGCCGAGGAAAACGACACACTGGACGGGCCGATTGTGCCATCGGTGGTCACACAGACTTCACTGCCGGGCGCGGAAGTATTGCCTGCCGCATCATAGGCTTCAATGCGATAACAGTATTCTGTTGCGCTGACCAGATGCAGATCGGTATAGGTTGTTGATGTCACTGCCGCAACCAATGTTGTCGCATTCCCCATCGCTCCACGAAGAATACGGAATCCAACTACGTCATCGATTTGTGCGTGCGACCAACTCAGCGTCACACTGTTATTATCCGCACTTGCCGCTAGTTTAATGGGTGCCGGTGGTGCCTTGGTATCCGGTATGCCGTCCAGCATTAAAGACTTTGCCTCTGCCTTGGCTGATACCTGGCCCCGGCCATCAATAGCCTCCACTTCATAAATATAGGGAGTGTTAGTCACTAAGCCCGTATCATGGTACACCGGATACGGTGTCGAGCCGACAAGCGTGCCATTACGATATACATGATACCCGGTCACCCCTTTGTCATCTGTTGAGGCATCCCAGACAACAACAATTTCGCTATCACTTGCCGGCAAGGCACGTAAATTTTCCGGATCCGTTGGCGCAGTATCGGTATCTGATGTGAAGTCGATATCAAGATTGATCTTGTTGACAATCAGGTTCTGAATATTGGTTACCGGATCATTGATGATGATAGTGATCTGATTGTTGTTGATAACAACCGGGCTATTGTCAAGAAAACCATCAAAACCCTTGCTATCGGCATCAAAAGGGGTCGACAATAAATCCACATCGGCGGCTACGCCATTTTTATCCAGCACTTGCGCGACAATCGCCTGGATTTCATCCTTGATCGCATCCACTTCCGATTGTGTTGGCATTTCTTTGATGGCGCCCGCACTGTCAAACACCGCATCAAGATCCAAACCCTGGATTTTGAACCAGTTCCTGATAATCAGATCGGTATAGGGATGGATATTTCGGCTAATGGTGGAAGTATTATTGCTGTGCGCAACGCTGTACAGAAAGTCTCCGTTACCTTTATCCACCCGCATCAGGTATGGGCCGGTGTCGGCCAGATCATCGATCTGGAATTTGCCGTTAGCATCAGAAGTACCTGATTTTATGGCGCCTTTTTCTGATTTCACGGTTATCGTTGCATTGGCAAGTGCAGCACCCGTCGCGGCTGTTCCCCGGATACCCGTGCCAATAATATCATCAGGACTATTACCACCACCACCACAGCCAAGCTGTGTTGCAATGACAAAAACCAATAGGCAGGCCCTGAAAAAATACGATTTATTCTTTACTTTTAAGTGTTTCACTTTTATCTACCTCAGCTTTTCCATGTTCTTCAAAATAATAAATACCGACACCCAGCCGTTTCACAGAGTCTTCTGAATCACCGGGGGACTGAGACATTCTCTGAATCAACCACTGATTGAGATCCGATAGCAGTGCCGATGACTCGTGATGACTGTAAACTTTAAATTCTTTAACGATACTTTCCGGCACATCTCTGTGAATCAGCTGTCGCTGAAAACGCAGTTCCTCCTTTTCATGTTCAATATTATGCGCCGCCGTTTCCAACAGGTCGGCCGCACTGATTGACATAATGTCAATCTGTTCCGGTTTATCATCATGCGGTATATAGCCACAGCTGAGTAGTTGCACCAAATCCTTTTCCGCCGTGATTTTTGCAACTCCGATACGTTTGAGTTCTTCAAGTATGGCCCGGGCGGTGATATCCCCACTGTAGCGGATCGCCAGTGCATTAAAGCTGGCGCTGGCGCCTTTTATAGGCAGGATTTTGGGTTGTTTTTCCTTGTCCAGGAACTCCGGGTCATTTAACCAGCCCGTGACCACTCTCAAGGCTCGGTTAGTCGTCCCTTTTCTGGGTTGAATTTCGCTGGCGCTCTGTTGCGTCAGACGGACAATTTCTTTCCGGTTCAGTCCAGTCAGGATCGCCACTCTGGAATAGGTCGTTTTTCGGCCCGGGATAGAGAAGTGCTCATACGCCACCTCCATATAGGCGCGCTTTGCAAACTCTGCAAACTCTCCATGTGATATTTCGTTGCGCATCAACACCCTTATTAATGGTTTTAATATCTTTATGGTTGCTTGAGCCAATACGGTTTTGATCGATACCTCCATAAAACGGGATAATAATCCCGTTTTTTTATACTGTCAACACACAGCCATGATGGAATGAATCTAAAACAGGATCGGGTTCTGTTCATGATGGGAGGATGGAGGTCATCATGAAGCTCGGTGACTTAACGGCCATTGATCAACTGACAAATTTCTTGTCAGGTGCCATACAGTCGCCTCTTCGGACGTCAGCGATGAAAAACACCTACTGCATCGGGGACAAGGGGGCTGACCCACTACCGGCTGAAGATCAGCGGCTACTCCTATGTATTACCCTGATAACGCATCGTATCTCAAGGCTCCAACAGGCTTGAGTCGGTGGTAGCCGACCAGGGAAGCCGGATTCAGCATCAGCAACTTCGGTCGTGATTCTCGGGTTGTCAGCTGACTCAACGGAGTTTGAAGATCTCCGATGAACAGGCTGTGTCGTCAGAGTCACGTAATGCTTTTGCCATTACCCAAAAGAAACGGCGGGTGTTTGCTTTCATGGCTGACCCTCCTCTTTTTTACTGTTTTTTCAGTAACTTGGAAGACTGAACCTGAGCTTCATTCATAAGCATTTTTAGAAATAGCGATGAATCTGCTAGAATGCACGGCTTTGCAGCCTCCCTGAGACTAGGAAACTATTATGCATACTGGTGAAACCTTTACCCAATTCATCATTGAGGAACAGCGCGGCGCCAGGGATGCGTCCGGTGATTTTACGGCCCTGCTGAACAACGTTGTCACCGCCTGCAAGGCGATTTCCAGCTGCGTGAACCAGGGCGCTCTGGTCGGTGTGCTGGGTTCTGCCGGTAGCGAGAACATCCAGGGCGAGACCCAGAAGAAGCTTGATATCCTCTCCAACGACATCTTCCTCAAGGCCAATCAGTGGGCCGGCCATCTGGGCGCCATGGCCTCCGAAGAGATGGACGACATCTACCCGATACCTGTGGAATATCCCAAGGGCAAGTATCTGCTGACCTTCGACCCTCTGGACGGATCGAGCAACATCGACGTCAATCTGTCCGTAGGCAGCATCTTCTCCATCCTGCGCTGCCCCGAGGGCGTGGAAAACCCCACTGCGGAAGACTTTTTACAGCCCGGCACCGAGCAGGTCTGCGGCGGCTTCACCCTCTACGGCCCGTCCACCATGCTGGTGCTGACCACCGGCAACGGCGTCAACGGCTTTACCCTGGATCACAACGTCGGCGAGTTCATCCTCACTCATCCCAACATGACCATCGTCGAGGACACCGCCGAGTTCGCTATCAACATGTCGAACCAGCGTCACTGGGAAGCCCCCATGCAGCGCTACATCGACGAATGCCTGGCCGGTACCACCGGGCCCCGTGACAAGGATTTCAACATGCGCTGGGTGGCCTCTATGGTCGCCGAGGTCTACCGTATTCTCACCCGCGGCGGTATCTTCATGTATCCCAAAGACACCCGCGATCCCAGCAAGCCCGGCAAGCTGCGTCTGATGTACGAAGCCAATCCCATGGGCTTCATTGTCGAACAGGCGGGCGGTCTCTGCTCCACAGGCCGTGAACGCATCATGGAAATCCAGCCCGACGGCCTGCACCAGCGCGTACCGGTGATCCTGGGTTCCAAGAATGAGGTCGCGCGGGTTATCGAGTACCATGAGGCGGGCTGAACAAAACACTTGAGCTGAAAAAGGGCGGCTACCTTCACGGGTAACCGCCCTTTTATTTTGCGCGAAAATCCATTTCTGTAGCCATTCTTACCGATAGTGAGTACTCGCTTTCGATTTCAGGATTTTGACAAAGAGGGTCGAAACAACGGTCAAACCCGTTTATCCATGTTCGCATAAATATCACGCCGTGAACCAACGGCCAGGACAAGCACCTCGGCGCAATTCCCGTTTACCCTATAAATGATCCGATAAGACCCGGTGCGTATGCGGCGACAAGCTGCAAGATTACCCCTCAATCGCGCTTGCCTGACTGATCCGAAGAACCGTTGACAAACCGACCCCCGATGACCTTCAGGATATCGAACGCTTTTTTAGCCGTGCGGATAAAGTCGGTGAAGGGCGTGCTGTCGCGCCTTTAAAACCGTCAGGCATGACGTTTTTAAAGGCACAACCCGATCACACATCCAGATTCGCCACCTGTAGGGCATTGCTCTCGATAAATTCACGACGGGGCTCCACCTGATCACCCATCAGGGTGGTAAACACCTCATCGGCCGCCACCGCGTCTTCGATCCGCACCTGCAACAAACGCCGCACTTCGGCATCCAGCGTGGTCTCCCACAGTTGCTCGGGATTCATCTCCCCCAAACCTTTGTAACGCTGGATGTGCTGGCCACGGCGCGCCTCGGACATCAACCAGTCCAGGGTTTCTTTAAAACTGCTCACAGGGGCCTTGCGCTCACCTCGTTGCACATAGGCGCCCTCACCCAGCAGATCCCGCAGCTGTTCACCCAGCGCCACCATGCTGGCATATTCGGCGGAATTGAAAAATTCGCTGGTGAGCACCCGCTCGTTACCCACGTTATGACTGATCGCATTGACCCGCGCCAGCCAGACGGCATCATGCTCGGCATCGTCTTCCAACGAGATATCGTAACGAACCTCGCTGAGGTCAGCGGCGTTCAGCCGCTCTTCCAGCGCCTTGAACCAGACCTCGGCCTTTGCCTTGTCCTGCACCGCCTCTGGATCCATGGCAGGCAGATAGACCAGCTGTTCCAAGAGCGCGGGATGGTAGCGTCGCGATAATCTTTCCACCGTCGACATTACTGTAAGATATTGTTTTGAAAGGGTTTCCAGCGTAACACCGGTGATTGCCGGAGTATCTTCAGCCACATACAGGCCGGCATTTTCAAGCGCCGTCTGTAACAGATAATCATTCAGCTCGACATCGTCTTTGACATAACGCTCTTGCTTGCCCTTTTTCACCTTATACAGCGGCGGCTGGGCAATATAGATATGGCCCCGCTCGATGAGTTCCGGCATCTGACGATAGAAAAAGGTCAGCAGCAGGGTACGGATATGCGAGCCATCCACATCGGCATCGGTCATGATGATAATGCGGTGATAGCGCAGTTTGTCGGGATTGAACTCGTCCCGGCCGATACCGCAGCCAAGAGCGGTGATCAGGGTGCCGACTTCCGCCGATGACAGCATTTTGTCGAAGCGGGCCTTTTCCACATTCAGAATCTTGCCCTTCAGGGGCAAAATGGCCTGACTCTTGCGATCCCTGCCCTGCTTGGCGGAACCGCCAGCGGAGTCACCCTCGACGAGAAACAGTTCAGACTTGGCGGGATCCTTTTCCTGACAATCGGCCAGCTTTCCAGGCAGACCCGCAATGTCCAACGCCCCCTTGCGGCGTGTCATTTCCCGCGCCTTGCGGGCCGCTTCACGGGCGCGTGCCGCATCAACGATCTTGGCCACGATGGCCTTGGCCTCGCTCGGATTTTCCAGCAGGAATTCACCGCACTTCTCGGACATGGCCGACTCGACGATACCCTTTATCTCCGAAGACACCAGCTTGTCCTTGGTCTGCGATGAAAACTTGGGATCCGGCACCTTCACCGAGAGTACCGCAGTCAAACCTTCACGCGCATCGTCACCCGAGGGCTGAACCTTGGCTTTTTTCGCCACGCCTTGCGCTTCAATGTATTGATTCAGGGTGCGCGTCAATGCACTGCGAAAACCCGCCAGATGGGTACCGCCATCGCGCTGGGGAATATTATTGGTAAAACAGAAAATGTTCTCCTGGTACGAGTCATTCCATTGCATGGCAACTTCGACCGTCACATCGTCTTTCTTGGTGACAAAGGAAAACACCACAGGGTGCAATGGCGTCTTGTTGCGATTGAGATGTTCGACAAAGGCCGCAATACCCCCTTCATATTCGAAAACATCCTGCTTTTCAGTACGCTCATCCCTAAGAACGATGCGCACACCTGAATTGAGAAATGACAGCTCACGCAGACGTTTGGCCAGAATGTCGTAATGAAATTCCGTGTTGGTGAAAATATCATTGCTGGGGAGAAAACGGAGTTCTGTACCCGTCCGCTGGGTCTCGCCGACGACTTTCAGCGGTTCAACCGGATCACCATTGTGATATTCCTGATAGTGCGTCTTGCCTTCGCGCCAGATGGTCAGTTTCAGCCATTCAGACAAGGCATTGACCACGGATACACCGACACCGTGCAAACCGCCCGAGATTTTGTAGGAGTTATCATCGAACTTACCGCCGGCATGCAACACGGTCATGATCACTTCTGCGGCGGAACGACCCTCTTCCTCATGGATATCGACCGGGATACCGCGTCCATTATCGATAACACTAATGGAGTCGTCAGCATGAATGGTGACACTGGTCTCCGTGCAATGTCCTGCCAGGGCTTCATCGATGGCATTATCCACGGCCTCAAAAACCATGTGGTGCAGTCCCGTCCCATCATCGGTATCACCGATGTACATTCCGGGACGCTTACGCACTGCATCCAGCCCCTTGAGAACCTTGATTTTCGTGGAATCATAATTACTTTCGTCTGACATCACACACACTCCGCGCAGATTGCGCCCGTTATCGATCACTAAGGGTATTTCACCTGGATCCTACAAATACTCGCCTTAAGCGCTTGCTTTTGGCGCACTGCGCAAGCACGACCCACTTACAGGATCCAGCGTGCATTATATCACCTGTTCAATATTACCGTGTTCCACGTGGAACACGGCATGCGGCAGTTCATCCCACAAGCCAGTCAGGGCATCCAAAGAGGTTGCCGTAATAAACACCTGACTATCGGTCGATAGCAGCACACGCAGCAGTGTCGTTCGAGAGGTCTCATCCAGTTCTGCCGCAAGGTCATCGATCAGGATAAGTGAACGCTTGCCTGTTAATTTCTTGAGCAAGATGGACTGAGCCAGAAAAAGAAGGCTGATAAACAGCTTTTGCTGCCCGCGGGAAAGCACATCCCTGCCCCTGTCTCCACCAATTCTGAAGCGAATATCCGCACGATGCGGCCCCGACTGCGTGAACCCTCGCGTGAAATCCGAGTCAAGGGATGCCGTCAACACCTCACCAAGATCCGCTCCTCGCTTCCAGCCGGGATAATATTCCATCTCCATGTCCTGCATGAAATCTATCGCGTGTTGTCCCGGAAACTCGTGCAGAAAACACGCAATCTTTTCAAGATAGGCCTGCCGATAGGTATTGATCTTTACCGCCGATTCAACCAGCAGCGCGTCCCATTGAATGATCGCCGCCCTACCCCAGTGGGCCTTCAGAGCAGCATTGCGCTGCTGTAATACCCTGCGGTAATTGCGCCAAGCCTGTTCATAGCGTGGTTCCACGTGGAACACTCCCCATTCAAGAAACCGTCGCCTGACGTCCGGGCCCTGCTCAAAAAAGGCATGAAGGCTGGGCTCGATAATCTGAATGGGTAAAACCTCGGTCAACTGACTGGCCCTTGTAATGGTTTGGCCAGAGAGACGAATTCGCGTTCGCTTGTTTGCGCGCTGAATGCCCAGCTGGAGTTCCCGGTCGTTCAGCTGTATCCGCCCCGTAATGATAAATTCACTTTTTCCCTTCTGGATGAGCCTTTCATTATTGGCGGCCTTGAAAGAACGTCCACGGCCGAGGAAGTAAATGGCCTCCAACAGGCTGGTCTTGCCACTGCCATTAATGCCGGTAATTAAATTGAAGGCCGGGTGCGGACTCAATGTGGCCTGGGTGATGTTCCGAAGATTAGAAACATTGAGCTGAATCAGCCCCATTGTCGCTTGGAAAAACTACAGACGCATCGGCATGATAACATAGGTACACTCTGTCTGACCCTCTGCCTGCATGACACAACTACTGTTGGCGTCACCGAGAGCCAACTTCACATTAGGCGTATCGATAGCATTGAGTGCATCCAGCAAATAACTCACGTTGAAACCAATCTCGAGCTGGGCGCCCGTGTATTGAACCTCGATTTCTTCCTCGGCCTCTTCCATTTCCGGGTTATTCGCCTGAGCTTGAAGCAATCCATCCTGCAAACGCAGCCGTATCCCACGGTATTTTTCATTGGACAGGATAGATGTGCGAACCAATGCCTGCCGCAGCAATTCATGGCCGGCAGTCACATCCTTATCGGAATCCCGCGGAATGACGCGCTGATAGTCTGGAAATTTACCGTCGATGAGCTTGGACGTGAAAGAATACTCCTTGAGCATGACGCACACATGATTATTACCCACGGTCATTTTTACAGGCCCGTCTTCCTCCGATAGCAATCGGGACAATTCCATCACACCCTTGCGCGGCAGAATAACCTGCACTTTTTCACCCGGACTGACACTGCTCTCATGCTCGCAAACAGCCAGGCGATGTCCGTCGGTCGCCACGGTGCGTATCACGCCACTGTCAATTTCCAGCAATAGTCCGTTCAGGTAATAACGAACATCTTGCTGCGCCATGGCGAAGGCCGTTTTATCAATCAGTTGCTTGAGTACGTTTTGTGGGATCTCAAACTTAAACACACCTTTGACTTCTTCGATATTTGGAAATTCGCTGACAGGCAGGGTGGTCAGATTGAAACGGCTTTTTCCAGACTTGATGGTGGCCCGCTCTTTTTCTTCGTCATAGCTGATATGGATCTGTGCGCCGTCGGGCAGGGCCTTGCAAATATCCACGAGTTTGCGTGCCGGCAGAGTGATGTCTCCAGCTTCTGCACCTTCGAGAGAAACCCTGGCAACCATCTCTACTTCCAGATCTGTCGTCGTCATGGAGAGTCCATCGGAATGGATGTTGAGTAGCAGATTGGATAGTACAGGCAATGTCTGACGACGTTCCACCACCCCAGTGATCGTTTGCAGGGGTTTCAGGATGGATTCTCTCTGAATCGAAAATTTCATATCAGTCGTCCCGTTACTTAATATCTATATTATTAAGAATAAACTTATTATTACTATTATTAGTCATCCGATATTCTGTGGATAACTTATTTTTAGCTATATATTTCAAGAGTTTACTACAGGTAACAAGTACCCGGTAAAGCCACTTGAATCCGCCGTAAAAGCTGTGGATAGAATGTGGACATGTCGGTATTTTCCAATGGTTATCAACTTATCCACAGCTCATCCCCATCAACTTGACAGGGTTCTGACCAGATTCGAATAATCTTCCATAATCCTGGCTTCGCTGATCTTGAGTTCTTTGATCTTGCGGCAAGCATGCAACACCGTCGTGTGATCGCGTCCACCGAAGGCATCGCCGATTTCCGGCAGGCTGTGGTTCGTCAGCTCTTTGGAGAGGGCCATGGCGATCTGTCGTGGGCGCGCGATGGAACGGTTTCGCCTCTTCGACAGCAGCTCGGATACCCGGATCTTATAATATTCCGCCACCGTCTTCTGGATATTTTCGATGGTAACCAATTTTTCCTGCAAGGCAATCAGATCTTTCAAGGCATCCTTGGTAAAATCGACGGTAATGGGTTGTCCGGTAAAGCGTGCGTTGGCAGAAACACGCCGTAGGGCACCTTCCAGCTCACGTATGTTTGAACGGATTCGTTTGGCAATGAAAAAAGCCACGTCCTGGGGCAGGTTGACTTTCAGCTGCACGGCCTTGCTCATAAGGATGGCGACACGGGTTTCCAGCTCGGGTGGCTCGATGGCGACGGTCAGACCCCAGCCAAAGCGGGATTTCAGGCGTTCCTCCAAACCTGAAACCTCCTTTGGGTAACGGTCACAGGTGAGAATGATCTGTTGCTGACCTTCCAGCAAGGCGTTGAAGGTGTGGAAAAACTCTTCCTGTGAGCGTTCCTTGCCAGCGAAGAACTGAATGTCATCGATCAGTAAGGCATTGACTGAACGGTAGTAGCGTTTGAATTCGTCGATAGCGTTGTGTTGCAGGGCCTTGACCATATCCTGTACGAAACGCTCCGAATGCAGGTAGACCACTTTGGCGCCGGGATTTTGTGTGACGATGAGGTTACCGACGGCATGCATCAAGTGGGTCTTGCCCAGGCCGACCCCGCCATAAATGAACAGGGGGTTGTAAGCGTCACCGGGATTTTCACCGATCTGGAACGAGGCGGCGCGTGCCAGCTGATTGGATTTACCCTCGACAAAATTTTCAAAGGTGGCTTCTGGGTTGAGGCCACTGTTGTGGACGACTGTGGTGTTGTTGCCACGTTTCCTGCCTGCGCTGCCCGCTGCCGGATCGGCCTTGGGGCCACGGCCTATTTCCGGTGTCGAGCCGCCGATTTCGAGAATGACCTCGAAGCCGGCATTTTCATTCTGTTGGCAGACGAAACCCTGAATCTGGGTGAGAAACCGGTCGGATACCCAGTCGGCAACGAACCGGTTGGGTGCCAGCAGGCGCAGGGTTTGTTTATCCTCGACCACTTGCAGCGGCCGAATCCAGGTATTGAACTGCTGCGGGGATAATTCTCCCTCGAGGTAGTCGAGACATTGCTGCCAGGTGCTCATGGCCTGAGACTCACGGAAATTCCCCACAGATTAGCAAAGATTAAAGGCGCCGGAAGACAGGCGCGTAAGGGCAGGAGTTTATACCGCTGGAATCAAGTTATCCACACCTCTGGATAAGTGCTGAGAGGAAGAGAATAAGACTGAACTTAACGACATCTTGCCGTTATTCCGCGTTGATGAAGATTGATTTGTAGAAAGCACCGGCCGCCTTGGGCGGCCCATGATTTTATGCGCCTTTGAGGCGTTCACCCAATAAGCTCCCGGCTTTACCGGGGGGTGATTGGTGAATGGATTACAGATACGCATCGTCGGTTACCGAAGCATTGCCTACAATATGATGCTTGAGTATCCCTTTGGCCGCACCAGCCGTTTTTTTGATAATGGTGATGTGGCCATCGGCAACAAAGCTTTGGTATGTGTCACCGGGCTTGATGCCTGCCTGATTCATCTGCGCCAGCAAGCCCAACGCATCAGACTACACGCCCAAGGGGGTAATGCCTACCGTCGTATCTCTCCGACTATCCGGGTGCTCCAGGGCTGGTTGTCAACGCTGCCGGCGGCAGGGATAAGGCTTGACAAATCAGGGTCCGGTGCAGTATTCTGCGCCGCTTTTTTAATGAATTCACCAGCGGATAATCCGCCCGGATCAACACACGGAAAAAGGCTATGAAACGTACCTTTCAACCCAGCACCATTCGTCGTAAGCGCACCCACGGTTTTCGTGCCCGCATGAGCACCAAGGCCGGCCGTAAGATCATCAGCGCGCGCCGCGCCAAGGGCCGCAAGAGATTGAGTGCCTGAGTCAGGGGAAAGCGTGGCCGGCAGGCCCGGATCAGCCTTCTGAACGGATCGCAAAGTCCGTCAGGCCCCAGGGGTTTCCCCGCCAGCTGAGATTGCTGGGTCAGGGAGATTTCCAGCGTGTCTTCAATGATACCCGGTGTAAATCCGTGGATCAGTGTCTGCTGATGCTGGCAACGCCCAATGGTCGTGGGTACCCGCGCCTCGGACTTGCCATCAGCAAGCGCAACATCAAGACCGCCGTTGGAAGAAATCGTGTCAAGCGTCTGGTGCGCGAGAGTTTTCGCCGTCATCGGCAACAGCTGGCCGGCCTGGATATTGTGGTGCTCAGCCGCAATGCCACCCACGACTCAAGCAACCCAAGCCTGCTGCATTCCCTGAATCGCCACTGGCGCCGATTGGTAAAACGATGCGCAAATTCCTCATCCTCCTGATCCAGGCTTACCGTTACCTGCTCAGCCCATTATTGGGTCCTCATTGCCGATATCACCCAAGTTGCTCTTCCTATGCGCAGATGGCATTGGAACGTCATGGCGTTATGCGCGGTGGTGCAATGGCAGTGAAAAGGCTATGTCGTTGCCACCCTTGGCATGAAGGCGGTTTTGACCCTGTCCCGGAAAAGAAAAATTGAATTATCATGGATAACCAGCGTTTATTGCTTTTCGTTGCACTTTCACTTGTATTGATGTTGCTGTTCAGCGCCTGGCAGGAACAAAATGCCCCGGCCCCCGCAGAACAACAGACGGGATTGACTTCCGCAGATCCCAGCGCGCCTTCGGTGGCGCCGTCGCCGCCTGCGGATGGGCCGAGTATCTTGCCCGCCGAAAGGCCTGCGGTGGTTGAATCTTCGACAGCCTTAGCAGCGATTGGCAGCCAACACATCCTGGTGGAGACCGATGTGCTGCGGGTGGAAATCAATACCGCCGGTGGCGAAGTGAGTCGTGCAGCGCTATTGAAATACCCCTGGACGATGGACGATCCTGAGCCGGTACAGCTGCTGGACAATCGCCTGCCCAATCTGTTCATCGCCCAGTCCGGCCTGGTGAGCAGCGAGGGTTCCGCGCCGGATCACCATGCCCTCTATCAGGCAGAAAAAACCGAATATCGCCTCGGTGCAGGTGAAGACAGCCTCACCGTGCGCCTGAACTGGCAGAGTGAAGACGGTGTCAGCGTGGTCAAGACCCTCACCTTCCATCGCGACAGCTACGTCATCGACGTGGATTTCGAAGTGACCAGCGCCGACAAGCCCTGGAAAGGGCGTGCCTATGAGCAGTTGCAGCGCACCAAGGTTGCCGAGCGTGGCCAATCCACCTTCATCTACACCTTTATGGGGGGGGTGGTGTCCAGCGAATGGGATCCCTACGAGAAAATTCATTTCGATGATATGGCCAGCTGGAAGCCCGAGCAGAGTTACAGCAGGGGCGGTTGGGTTGCCATGTTGCAGCACTATTTCTTCAGTGCCTGGATTCCCGATAGTGATGCGCCGAGCCACTTTTATACCAAGGCACTGGCCGATGGCCGCTATATGATCGGTCGCTCCGGCGCGGAACAGGCAGTTCATGCCGGTGACACGGCACACTTCCATAGCCGTCTGTTCGTGGGTCCCAAGGTGCAGGAGCGCCTGGAAAAGATCGCCCCCAACCTGCGCCTGTCCGTGGACTATGGCGTGCTGGATATTCTCGCCAAGCCAGTGTTCTGGCTGTTGGATCATATCCACACGCTGGTCGGTAACTGGGGCCTGGCGATCATCCTGGTGACCCTGGTTATCAAGCTGCTGTTCTACAAGCTATCGCAGGCCAGCTATCGCAGCATGGCGAAGATGCGCCAGTTTGCACCCAGAATGAAGGAACTGAAGGAACGCTATGGCGACGACCGCCAGAAGTTCAGTCAGGCGATGATGGAGATCTACAAGAAGGAGAAGATCAACCCGCTCGGCGGTTGCCTGCCGATGTTGGTACAGATCCCTGTCTTTATCGCCCTCTACTGGGTGTTATTGGAGAGTGTCGAACTGCGTCAGGCGCCATTCATGCTGTGGATTCAGGATTTGTCGACCAAGGATCCCTACTATGTCCTGCCGGTCATCATGGGTCTGAGCATGTTCATTCAGCAGAAGCTGAATCCGCCGCCCCTGGATCCCATTCAGCAGAAGATCATGTCCTTTCTGCCGTTGCTTTTCACGGTCTTCTTCGCCTTCTTCCCGTCGGGTTTGGTGCTGTATTGGGTGGTCAACAACCTGTTGTCCATTGCCCAGCAGTGGTACATCACCCGGCAGATCGAGGATCAGGCAGCCGGCAAGGGCAAGACCTGATCGCGGCGCGGTCGTGAGCGAAGCGAAGACCACCGCTGATACCATTGCCGCACAGGCCACCCCTCCCGGGCGAGGGGGGGTGGGTATCGTGCGGGTCTCCGGGCCAGCTGCCGCCATCATTGCCGAAGCCCTGTTGGGCCACCTGCCGTCGCCACGCATGGCTGCATACCTGCCCTTTCGCGACACCGATGGCACGGTGCTGGACACCGGTCTCGCCCTGTATTTCCCCAAGCCCCATTCCTTCACCGGCGAAGACGTGCTGGAGCTGCAGGGCCACGGTGGCCCGGTGGTGATGGATCTGCTGCTGAACCGTTGTCTTGCACTGGGTGCGCGGATGGCCCGCCCGGGTGAATTTTCCGAGCGCGCCTATCTCAATGACAAGATGGATCTGGCCCAGGCCGAGGCAGTGGCGGATCTCATCGACAGCGCCTCCGTGCAGGCCGCACGGCTGGCGGTGCGTTCCCTGCAGGGCGTGTTCTCGCAGCGGGTGCAGGCATTGGTCGAAGCGCTCACCGAACTGCGCGTGTACGTGGAATCCGCCATTGACTTTCCTGAGGAAGAGATCGATTTTCTCGGTGATGGCGCCGTGGCTGCACGGCTGGCCGCAGTGCGGCAGCGCCTCAAAGAGACCCAGGCCCAGGCGCGTCAGGGTAATCTGCTGCGTGAAGGCATCCGCGTGGTCATCGCCGGCCGTCCCAATGCGGGCAAGTCCACTCTGCTGAATGCCCTCTCCGGGCGAGAAAGCGCCATTGTCACCGAGATTCCCGGCACCACCCGCGACGTATTGTGCGAACACATCGCCATCGACGGCCTGCCTCTGCACATCATTGACACCGCCGGCCTGCGTGAATCCACCGACGCCGTGGAACAGGAGGGCATACGCCGTGCCTGGGCGGCGATCGAATCCGCCGATCACATTCTGCTGCTGCATGCTGTCGACAGCAATGAGGACGACAGCGAGCTGCATGCTCATCTGGCCGCCGCCGGCCCGCCGCTGACCCGTCTGTGGACCAAGATCGATCTCAGTGGTGACCCGCCCCGCCGGCGCAAAACGACACAGGGTGTTGATTTGTGGTTGTCGGCTCGCAGCGGTGCCGGACTCGATGCGCTGCGCCGGCACCTCAAGGCCTGTGCCGGTTACCAGCCCGGCGGTGAAGAGGGTCAGTTTATGGCGCGTCGCCGGCATCTCGATGCCCTGGCGCGTGCCAGTGATCATTTGTCACGCGGCAGTGTCCAGTTGCACGATGCGGCAGCGGGAGAGTTATTGGCCGAAGAGCTGCGGCAGGCACAGCAGGCACTGGGTGAAATCACCGGTGAATTTAGTGCCGATGACCTGCTAGGGGAAATTTTTTCCAGCTTCTGTATAGGAAAATAATCTGTTGCCTTGATCTATATCATGGTGATATTTATGTTCATGATTAACCTCTAAGCGGTTAATGCCAATAATTTTCGATAAGCGATGTGGAGCAATAGTAGGGAGGTGAATGATGAAAAATAGGTGTGTTGTGTCCGGGCTTGCCGTGGCGCTTGCCGTCATAGCGCTGTTATCGTCCGCACAGGCGGGTAGTGAGCGGCTGGTGATGGTGATGTCGGTACAGAAAATGTCGCACGACCAGCTGGTGCATGTCCGTTTCCAGGACAACCAGGGGCATTCTCTGCGCAGCGACGTAATGAAGCGGTTGGCGGTGCATCGCGGTAACTGCGATACAGGGCGGGAACTGTTAATGCCGGAAGACTACAAATTTGGCTTCAGCCCGGAAAAGGAAATGGGTATCTATCTGTCGCCACAGGCCTGGAAGGATGCACCGCTGTGTTTTTCCGATCCGGAATTTGGCCGCTTGCAGACGACCGTGACCAGAAAAGATATTGGGCAGTCCATCGTGCGGGTATTCAAATAAAAGGCCGGAGGCCGCAGGTGTGAGACTTGAAGGGTGGATGGTTGCCGATCACCGGAAACCCGTCAGGTTCTCGCAGTCCCAAATTCCAAGCCAGTCCTCTTTCCCGCACATCCATTGGCCACTGATTTGCCTGATTCCCATACAAAGCCACCAAAAATTCTTTTAGGTCATCACGCTCATACCAATCCACTTTCATCTCTCTTTTATTTTATACATGATACGATCAAAATTATTTTTTGTACCGTAAATGACAAAATGACGAGTTGCTAATTCTTCAAAAACGTAAAAGTGACCACTTCTATCTTTTTCATCATAATACCCGATAATATCAATCGGCCCCACCTTGGTTTTTTTGATATTGGCCGGCGTAATGCCAAATACCTTAGCCCATCTTTGAGTTTTGTTGACAGTAACACCTAATAAAACAACAAGTTACAGATTATGTCGTGATGATTATGGCACTACAGATTTTTCAGTCGCGGGAACGCAGACTCCACTACACCTATGTCTTGTATGAGCAGCCGGGTTGTGAGGTGACACCAAGCGCATCATAGATTTGTTTTTGCTCCGGCTCAGCCCGGGTAGATTTGCGCAGATGAACGGTCTTGCCATTTTTACACCGGAAGACCGCTGTAATCCGTTGCTGGGTTTCCATCTTACCGCGCAAGGTTTGCCAGCTGTCATGGATATCACCCGCTTTCAGCTGAAGGCGCAGGGTATGCACCAAGTGGTAGGCCAGCAGCGTGATAAAGATGTGACCACTCACGCGCT
>DRKN01000071.1 GCA_011051755.1 Gammaproteobacteria bacterium | reverse complement strand
GACCCAAGGTGGTCGTCAATCCATTGCCATACCGGATGGACTGCGGTTGTCCATTGGCGAAATAACTGACGCTACTGACAAACGTTCCGGCTTGTGTTGGCCGCCCCAGAGCATTGGGCGACAGTGACAATCGACGGCCGCTGGGATAGGTCATCGAACTGATATGATCCAATGAACTGATGTCATAGTTGATGGAGAACGTCTTTCCATCAATGCTCAGCGTTTCCCGGCTGATATTGTCATTGCTGTCATAATCGAAAACCCGCCGGGCAGTGCCGTTGTTGACAGAGGTAATCTTGTTTCGGGTGTTATAAGTGATCGCCACATCCGGTGTGCCGGCAGGATAATTGATCGTTGTCAGCCGGTGTTGACCATCATAGGTATAAGATGTGGCGCCGGATGACCCCACCCTCTTAGAGGTCATATTGCCGGCATTATCACGACCATAAGTGGTAGTGCCTGTCTCAGGATTCCGAATAGAGGTCAAATGAAAACGGCTGTTATAGCTATAGTTGCGGGTTTTTCCTCCCTGGCTCACACGGGTGATCAAACCGAGCTTATTCCTGTCAATTCGGGTGTTGATACCCTCTGGTGAACGAATATTCAGCAGGTATTTTTCATCCGGATTACCGTAGGATCGATAAGTGTAAGTTGTACTAAAACCGCGTAAATCATTGTCAGTGACGGTATTACCAGAGCTATAGCTAAAGGACCTGGTACCGCCCCCGCTGTGACTTTCTGATTTCACACGCCCCAAGGCGTCAGGGGTATAAGTGATGCCGGAAGAGGATGATGGGTAGGATTCAAACGTTTTTCTGCCAACCGCATCATAGCGAATATTCACCGTTACCGAATCACCACCGGTGGTTACGTATCGGGTCGGCCGGCCAAAACCATCGTAACTGACAACCTGCCGGTAACCGCCGCGACTTACCGTTCTGCCGGAACCACTATGCCTAATGGTTACACCGGCATTGGTCGGATAGCTGATTGCGGATAGCCTGTTCATCTTGTCATAACGATAGGATGTCGTCCGTCCATTCGTCACCGAGGCGATGGTTCCGGTGTTATTAACGTTACGCGATATGGATACGCCTTCCGGCTGATTTTCGGTTTGTGCTATACCCCGCTTATAACTTGAGTAACGGGTTTGTTTGTTGCCGGAGTCCGTATACGAACTGACATCTCCTTGCGAGGTATAGGTGTAAGACTCTGTACTGCCAAATTTATTTTGGCGGGTTAAGTTGCCGTTGGCATCGTAGCTCCTGCTGATCGTCCCAACACCACTTGTCACCTCGCGGCTGACGAGATTCAACAGCCACTTATTTGTTTTAATGTCATACGTTAATGCGGTGTTACGGGTATCATTTCCGGTTTCACTGACAGAGGTTGGATTGCCGTACTCATCGTGTCCGGAATAGGTGGTGGTATAGCGGGTACCATCACGGGTTATCGACTTTCGGGTCAAGATCGGGGCGGAATAGCCGTTATCCCAGGCAAGACCCAACACCCGCTTGGGTCGCCGATAATTTTCATGGGATAGGGGCTGACTGTCCCAGGTATAGGTTTCGGTTTGCACATTACCGATACGTTTTTCCAATAACAGACCAACTTTCCACAAAGTGCCCGCATTGGCAGCCCGGGCGCCGAAGTGTTTATAGGTATAGGTGGCATCGGGTGCAGTGATAACCGTGGTGTCACTAGAGGAACCCGGCCTGTAACGGTAAGTCCAGCTTCCACCACCACCGGTTTTTCGGGTGACCGAGGTAGTCTGCAGTGTGTCACCCGCAGGCCCAAACGAGTTGTACCCATAGGTGTAACTCATGCTGCCACCGTAAGGATAGCGAACCTTCGAGATGGAATACTGTCCCGCGCCCGAGCTGGTTTTATAGTCATAGTCCCAGCGCAAACCATCGGGCCGGGTGACACTGGTCAAGTAATAGTAATCGCCGATAACCCCGCTTTCCTCCCGGTAGCCGTAAGTCCAGGTTTGTCCATTGGCGGATATGCTGGCCAAGCGTACGCGATTATTGGTTCGATCCGCGTAAGAAAAGGTCACATTACGCCCATCACTGGTGATCACCCCGGTGATTAACGTTACGCCGGAACTCGGCACCGTCTCATATTGGATATCGATAAAATTGCCGTTTTTATCGGTGATCCTCGTGGGATACAGCTCGGCGTAATCTATTCCGGTATGCAACCAGGCCATGTCATATTTGGTGCCGTCCGGTGACCATACCTCCAGCCCCGAAACCGTTCCGGAGCTGTTGGTGTAATTCTTGCAATTGGCCTTCCAGCGATTTTGGGTGATATACAGGTAGGATTTATTGGCTGTCATGGCATCAGCCATGATCTGTTTACTGCCGTCAGGCAGCTCCAACACCGGATTATCCAGCACATCGGTCAAAAACACACGGGAGCAGAAATCAGCATCATTTTTGCTAACTCGGCCAAAGTGAATCGTCCACCCCAGGCCCGTGGTACTACGCCGCCCCAATGCCGCGGCCTGAGCATCATGAATATTGCTGTAAGATCGTTGGATCTTCAGATCCATGCCACCATTACCCGGAATAAACAGATCCGTGTAATGCAGGTTCAGCGTTCCGGAAAACGGGTCGATGTACTCGCTTTCAAGCTGATTCTGGTAATCCCGGTTGACGTTGAAGCCGGCTTCCGAATAGTAATCAGGAATTTCGTCCGCGGATGCGGTACCTCCCCAGCCCCCGAAAACCACCAATGAAAATCCCAATATCTTCCCTAGCGCCTTAATATCCATTTTTTGTCCCAATCTGTCGAGCAATCCACTGATCACAAAAACAAACCCGTTGCATAAAAATACCCTTTCTACAACCCCAGCGTCCATAGGAAATTTTGGGTATTATTCCGCATTTTGCAGGTGCTATCCCACTGGCCATGATTTTTTACCGGATGTCTACCGTGGTCGGTGAGAGGAGAGTGAGAGAGCGAGGGTCAAATCTAGTAATATATAGTTTACACCCTGAATTCAGCTGTCTGTTCTCTGCTTCTGCTGGCATTGCATGGATTCTGCAACTATCATGTACTGCATTCCCGTACGCTATTGAGAGCCGCCCGATGGACACAGTGAGTGTAAACAAGTTCAGGGAAAACCTGAAAAGCTTTATAGAACAAGTCGTTAGTCAACACACGCCGATCAAGGTAACTCGCCGTAGCGGAGAGGATTTTGTTGTGCTGAGTGCCGACGACTGGGAGCGTGAGCAAGAAACGCTATATGTCCTGCAAAACAGTGACTTAATGAGGCAAATAGCCGCTTCGATGAACAGCCATTCAAAAGGAAAGGGCTATAAGCCAACAGCTGAGGAAGTTGATGGAATCACTGGTTTTTGAAGGCAATACATGGGCCGCTTACGAAAAACTCAGGCAGAACGATAAAAAGTTGCACAGAACCCTTTGTCGGATGTTAAAAGAAATGCTCCGCGATGATCCATGCACTGGAACGGGTAAGCCTGAGCCATTGAAACATAACTTCTCTGGTTTGTGGTCTCGCCGTATAAGTCAGAAAGACCGCGTGATTTATAAGTACGACGATGATTATATTTATATTTTTGCGATTGGCGGGCACTACGATCAATGATGAGTGCCCTAATCTAGTGGTCTCTCATGGGTCACGAGGTCATATTATGGTTCGCCCCGCGATGCAAGGAAACAGTTCGTTCGTGACAAAAAGAATATTGCATCCATATATCCGGCCTTCGGGGAAGATAATCAGCATTGGCATTATTTGCCGTTTCCAGCCAAATGTTTCTGCCCCTTGGCTTTGATCACCTTTATGTCCAGTGGTTTGCCCTGGCCATTACCCAATGATTCCAGACCAAAGTGGATATCTTTACGCAAAGCCTCCAGCTTCAATCTCTTTGGGTCGGATTCCCCGCAGCTCGCCTACCAAAAGTAGGTTCTTTAAGAAAAGCGCCTAATTTTGGTGCTGCGATTATCGTCATTCCGGCCTGTTTTTAGCCGGAATCCAGAGATTGCCGCCCCGAGATCCGGTTTTCGCCGGAGCGATTCATCCAGGGCGCTTGAAGTTTCCTGCACTCTGGATTCCCGCCTGCGCGGGAATAACGGTATGCCAAGTCTCTCAAGACTCAGTCAACACCCTTCAATACCCCACTTTCGCATAGCGAAAGTCGAGCGCAGCGAGATAGCTTGCTACGGGGTTGTTCATTGCCTGGAGGGCATCTCGCTCTTCTAACAGTAAGTTATAGATCATGCTTTGCCGCAGACTCAACCCATATATGGTCTCCTCCCATCTTGCAAGACTTTGTACGAGTGATGTCAGGGACAGGATTGCCCAGGCTACATTTCTTTTCAACACTCAACACTCCCCTTAAAACATTTCCTGCGGATCCACGTCGACAGACCAGCGCACCTTGCGGCCCAGCTTGTCGGTTTCCAGTTGCTGGAGCCAGGGATCGAGCAGCCGATGCAGGTCAACGCGGCGGTTGGCCTGTAACAAAAGCTGCGCCCGCACACGCCCGGCGCGGCGCTCCATGGGCGCCGGGATCGGCCCCAGCAGTTGTACACCACGCAACTGCATCGCCTCAGCCAGCTCACGCGCCTGGCGCAGGAAACGCAGTGGCAGTTCACCATCCACGGCCTCGGCGCGCAGCAGAGCCAGATAGCTGAAAGGCGGCAGGTTGGCCTGGCGGCGTTCCTCCAGCGCGGCGTGGGCGAAGGCGGCATAGCCCTCGCGCAGCAACAGTTGCAGTAGGGGATGGTCGGGATGATGGGTCTGGATCAGCACCTGCCCTGGCCGTTGCGCGCGCCCGGCGCGGCCCGCGACCTGGGTGATCAACTGCGCCATGCGTTCGGTGGCGCGGAAATCGGCGCTGAACAGGCCCTGATCCACGTCCACCATGCCCACCAGGGTGACCTCGGGAAAGTGGTGGCCCTTGGCCAGCATCTGGGTGCCGACGAGGATGCGCGCGCTACCGTCGTGCACACTGTCCAGCAGGGCCTGCATGGCCCCCTTGCGGCGCGTGGTGTCGCGGTCGATGCGTACCATACCGATGCCCGGAAAGAGGCCCTGCAGGGCCTCTTCGAGACGCTCGGTGCCGGCGCCCACGGGGCGCAATTCGCTGCCACGGCACTCGGGACAAGCGGGATCGGCGGGACGCTCACTGCCACAGTGGTGGCAGCGCAGACGGCGTTGCCCGGCAAACAACGTCATATGCGCATCGCAGCGACGGCACTTGGCCACCCAGCCGCAGTCATGACATAGCAGGGTGGGCGCGTAGCCACGGCGATTGAGGAACAGCAACACCTGCCCATCGGCGTCGAGATGGCGGCGCATGGCATTGACCAGCGCCAGCGACAGACCGCTGTTCATGGGCTGCTTGCGCACATCCAGCACCGCCAGCGCCGGATGCCGGGCATTGCCGGCACGTTCGCTCAGCCGTAAGTGGGAATAGCGCCCCAGACGGGCATTATGCAGGGTCTCCAGGGAAGGCGTGGCACTGCCCAGCAGCACCGGGATATTTTCCAGTTGGGCGCGCTTCACCGCTACATCGCGCGCCGAGTAGCGAAAACCGTCTTGCTGTTTGAAGGAGGCATCGTGCTCTTCATCGAGGATGATCACCCCGGGTCGTGCCAGCGGAGTGAACACGGCGGAGCGGGTGCCGATGACGATGGCCGCATCGCCATCGCGCGCCGCCAGCCAGGCATCCAGACGCTCGCGGTCGGAGAGCCCGGAATGCAGCACGGCGATAGGCACCGGGAAACGGCGGCGGAAGCGATCCAGCAATTGTGGCGTAAGACCGATCTCCGGCACCAGCACCAGGGCCTGCTCGCCGCGCGCCAGCACCCGGGCGATGAGCCCCAGATAGACTTCGGTCTTGCCGCTGCCGGTGACGCCGTCGAGCAGGCTGACGCCGAAGTGGCCCAGCCCGGTGCAGAGACTGGCCAGGGCCGCCTGCTGTTCGGCGTTCAGCGTGGGCGCTTCATCGCGGGCGCCCGCTGCCGGCAACAGCAGGGCAGGCCGCTGCTCGCACACCACCCAGTCTTTTTCCGCCAGCTTGCGCATGCTGGGCCGCCAGTTGTCCTGCCGCTCATTGATCGTGCTGGCCGACAGGCCCTCGGGGTGATCCATCAGCAGGCGCAGCAGGGCCGCCTGACGCGGCGCGCGGGTGAGCTGATCCGGTTCCTGTCTGGCACCACGACAAGTCAGGCGCCAGTGCTCCACACCACGCCGCTCGGCGGGTTCCCCCTGGCGTAGCAGGCTTGGCAGGGCGCTGAAAATCACTTCGCCGATGGGATGGGCGTAGTAGTCGCTGGCCCATTGCAAGAGAGAAATATCTGTAGTGTGAATAACGGAGCGAGTTTCCAACGCTGCTGAAATAGCCTTTAGTTTCGCTGTCGAACGTTCCTTTTCATCACTCAACGCCAACACCAGCCCCACAGTCTCCGAACGACCAAACGAGACTTTTACACGCACTCCCGGCATGACTGTCAACGCAGACGGGGCTATTTGATAATCAAAGGATCGTCGAAGCGGAACCGATATCGCCACACGGATGACAGATGGCCTTGTTGGCATGGCCGCACTCTAACAGTTTTGTTGTGGGCAGAAAAAAGGCCGCTGACGGATTCATCCCGCCAGCGGCCTGCGGATAGTACGAACCCCCTAGTCGGGATTGCCACAGGTATTAGAGCTACCGAAGGGGCTCACTGCACCCGGCGGTGTGCTCTCCAGGCTGTTGACATCAGCAAGCAGCACCGGCAGCGTGAACTCGGCTTCGTCGAAACCTTCAGTACCACTGACCTGCGCTGAAGCACGCAACTTGAAACGAGTCCAAGAAGCGTAATTTTTGGCATACATAATTTTAATTTCTGCAAAACCCGTGTCGTCCGTGGTCACTTTCCCATCCACTGCCTGCACAACGGCCACATTGCCCGGTGTCAGAAGACCATCCTTGCTCTCGTCCTCATCGGGATCCAGCTGACCGTTAAGCGCCGTCTCACTGACCAGATTGTCCTCGTTCTTACAACCGGCACTATGATCGGCGACCCATGGGGCTTCCGCTTCTCCGGTATCTGGATTAAGTGATGGCACACGAATACCCTTCCAATAGTAAGTAGGGATCAGCGTCACCACCACATCGACATTGGCCACAGCATTGCCAGCGGCATCCGCTACCAACACCGTATAAGGCTTCTCGTAGCGAGTGACATCCAGAGCACTCATCAAATGACTGGTGCCAAGCCGGACGAACAATTCTGACTGCGCCACAGTGATGGCCACAGAATCAGTGAGGGCAGGGTTCGACTCCACCTCGGCCTTGATAACCACGCCGTCCTTCGCGGTGGTCGCAGAGGTGGAGGTGTAAACTGTGGATGCACTGCCCTGTGAGTCGGTTCTGTCAGTTGCGTTGGATATACTGCCACCGCTGGTATCTTTTTCAATACTGAAACGAATGACGACATCCTTCACCACATTATTATTGATATCACGCACTATGGCCGTAAGGCGGGCTTCCTGACCGTCCGGGCCAATAGTGGCAGAGGCCGCCTGCAGATTGATACTCGCCGGTATGGTGGCGACAAACTCGGATACTACACTGGCCGTCGCGCTGCTGGTCACTGCCGTCACCTCCACGGGACCGATCGTGTCCGATGTCAGTGTCACGCTTGCCAGCCCAGCCGAGGTGGCCGCTGTCGGGGAGGACAGGGTGCCGCGTGTCGTTGAAAAGGCTACTGTCTGACCATCAGGCACAGGGTTACCGTTCTGCTGCCATTCCACCGCCACTGTGTGCGGTGCACTGATATCAAGATCTCCTGCCGGCAGACTGACAGAGAATTGGTCTGGAGAGACACTCACTGTGTAGGTAGCGACTTCGCCCAAACCCGAAACCGTAATGGTATCGACACCCGGTACAACCCCTGTCAGGCTGACCGTGGCATTGCCACTGATACCCGTCACCAAAGAATTGGAACTGAGCGTGTTTCCTTTGGCTGAACTGACACTGACCTCCTTCCCGGAGACAGCATTGCCAGCAGAATCCTTGAGGAAAACCGTTAAATCGATACTGTTACCAAGAACCACCGAACTCTCGCCACTGATGCTTACTATTGAGCCTGTCACGGCAACCACAATGCTGTCAGAGATGTTGCCCACAGACGCCGATACAGTGAGATTTCTATTAGTTGGGTCACCTGATGCAAACAGCTTGGCCGTCGCTATCCCAGCCGAATTTGTTGTACCAGGATTCCCCTGCACACCACCGCCAGAGGAACTGAATACGACGGTCTCACCCTCCATCATGGCATTATTGGCATCTTTGACCAGAACCGTTAAATCAACCTCGGAATCACTGGCTGAACCAAGCGTCGGCGTACTGGCCAGCAGAATAACGCTGGCCACCGAGGACGCTTTTGGATCAGCCCCACCACCAGGCCCCTCAGGCGGCGTTAAAAAAACATCATCCCCGCCACAACCTGACAGCACTAGGCCAAATCCAGCCATTAAGAAGAGAGTTAAAGCCCTTTGCAGTTTGCCCATCTTGCATCACCTGAGTTGTATTCGAGTGCTTCCAGTGTTCATCACGCAGCGACACGCCACGTCTAACGTCGTAATAGTCATAAATTGTGCGGCTTCCCGGTCGAGCAGAGTGTGAAGTAGTCACATATTGATTTCAAGCCGGTTTGAGAATCAATATAAGACCGTCGCCCCCTTCTGCTAGACGTGATGGGTTGGCGGGCCGGCATCCCCTGCTCAATCGCCCGCAATTCAGCCCCTCTATCGGCACGCGGCGGAGATCATTGAGCCCTGTCGTGACCCCTCAGAGATCTTTAGTCTACTACAGGCCGGTAAACAAGCGGACGTCATGATGACTGAGACTCCCGTCACGAAATCCCCCCGAAGGCAGAGATCCGCTATTCGTTGCGCACCCATAAGCGAGGGACTCTTGCAGCCATTTACCCCACGACGCTCATCAATCTTGTCACAAAACAGCAATAACTCCCTGTCTGTACGAGACTTTCCGGCTTATCCACAAAACCTGTGGATAACTTTGTGGACAAAGTGGGCAGAACTCACCAAAAAGCAGGCGGCCCTTGGCCTGTCATTGGAATGCACATTCTTTAACCAGGACATATATCTCTTTTTATATCAATCGGTTAATGAGAAATCAAGGACTTACAGCAGGCGTGATGAAAATTTGACACCCGGCACGGAGGCAGGCTGATATTTCTGTGCATAACCTGCCCCATAGGGGTTGACAAATGACTCGGAGCATCGATTCAAAGTTCGTGATGGCAACCCGTTTTTTTTGCCGCCCGGGGTTAAATTTGCCAGAATGCGACTCCCTGCCCATCACCGCCACCCGTCTGCAACGATCCAGCATCATGAACCCACAAAAGCGCCACGAGATATTCAGCCGTTTGCAGGCACACAATCCCAAACCGACGACGGAGCTGGACTATGCAACACCGTTTGAACTGCTGGTCGCCGTCACCCTGTCCGCACAGGCCACGGACAAGGGAGTGAACAAGGCCACAACGAAGCTCTTCCCAGTCGCCAATACGCCGCAGGCCATCTTTGATCTGGGCGAAGAGGGGCTGAAGGAATACATCAAGACCATCGGTCTGTTCAATAGCAAGGCCAAACATATCATCCGGGCCTGCGGGATTCTCATCGAACAACATGGCGGTAAGGTGCCGGAAGACCGCACGGCGCTGGAGGCCCTGCCCGGTGTGGGCCGCAAGACCGCCAACGTAATTCTCAATACGGCCTTCGGCCAACCGACCATTGCCGTGGATACACACATCTTCCGCGTCGCCAACCGCACCCGCATCGCCCCTGGCAAGACGGTGCTGGAAGTGGAAAAAAAGCTGATGAAGTTCGTGCCCGACGAATTCATGCAGGACGCCCACCACTGGCTGATTCTGCACGGGCGCTACACCTGCGTGGCACGCAAGCCGCGCTGCGACTCCTGCGTGATCGAGGATCTGTGCGAATACAAAAAGAAGGCGCACTGACATGTTCGGTCACAGCCGTGAACAACTACGCCGTATGTATGTGGATACCTGGCGCAAGCAGCAGGCTGGCGAACCGCTATCACCGCTGGAGACGATGATCGCCGAAGTAGTGGCTATGCACCCGGAATACCACGCCCTGTTGAAACGGGGCGAAGATACCCTCGACAGAGATTTTCGCCCCGACCGGGGTGAGACCAATCCTTTCATGCACATGGGCATGCACATTGCCATCCGCGAGCAACTCAGCACGAACCGGCCGGCCGGCATTGTCGCTGCTATTCGCGCTCTGCTGGCGCAGGTACAGGATGCGCACGAGGTCGAGCATCGGGTGATGGAATGCCTGGAACAGTCGCTGTGGGCGGCGCAACAAGCCGGACAGACGCCGGATGAGGTGGCCTATCTGTGCTGCGTGCAGGGGCTGGCCCGGCGCTGACGGGCGGAGCCTATCTTGTGTAGCGGGCCATGCCCGCGAAAAGCAACAAACAACAACCTGCGGGAACGGCAAGACCATCGCGGGCATGGCCCGCTCCTACGCGACGACAGGCGCTTAGGAACGTGCACGAAACATGGGCGCCAAAGGACGAGGCCGTCCCAACTGGTAACCCTGTACATGATCCACGCCCAGCGTCACCAGCTTCTCCAGCACCGCCTGGGTTTCAACAAATTCAGCAATGGTCTGCACGCCCATGGTGTGCCCGATGTTATTGATCGACTCCACCATGGCATGGCCAATCTCGTCTTCGGCCAGATCTTTGACGAACATGCCGTCTATCTTGAGATAGTCCACCTTGAGATTTTTCAGGTAGGCAAAAGATGAAATCCCCCGACCGAAGTCATCCAGCGCAAAACGACAACCCATGTCACGCAAAGTGGCAATGAAACGCTGCGCTATCACCAGATT
>DRKN01000070.1 GCA_011051755.1 Gammaproteobacteria bacterium | reverse complement strand
CCGGGAACGAGGTGATGAAATCCTTGCGTGGCATCTTCGCCTTGCTGACGCAGATATCCATGATGAGGCGTTCGTGGGTACGCACCCGGTTGACCAAGCTGCGCAGGTTATAGATCAGCCGTTCGGAAACCTTGGGAATCAGCTTGATCTGGCCCAGTTTGTCGACCATCTCCTCGGTGAGCTTGCGGCAGCGCTCATCGGCACGACCCTGTTTGACAACCACTTTTTGGTATTTTTCGAACAGCGTGCGCAGCTCGTCGAAACGCTCCTTGGCTTCCTCGGGATCCGGTCCGGTATCAACGACCTCTTCCTCTTCATTGTCGCTAGCCTTTGCATTGACCGACGGTACAACGGGCGGCTTCGGCGGCTCGTCGTCCTCTTCGCGCACAAAACCATTGATCAGGTCGGTCAGGCGGGCCTCGCCAGCTTCCACGCGCTGGTAGGCATCCAACACACTTTTCAAGGTGCCCGGATAGAAGGACAGGGCATACATGACCTGGTTGATGCCATCTTCGATGCGTTTGGCGATGACGATCTCACCCTCACGGGTGAGCAGCTCGACGGTGCCCATCTCTCGCATGTACATGCGTACCGGATCGGTGGTGCGGCCAAACTCGCTGTCCACCGAGGCCAGCGCAGCGGCAGCCTCTTCGGCGGCATCTTCATCGGTGGCAACATTGTTTTCGGACAATACGATCTGATCGGCTTCCGGCGCCACTTCGTGCACCGCAATACCCATGTCGTTGATCATGCTGACAATATCTTCGATCTGGTTTGGATCGACAATATCGTTCGGCAAATGATCATTGACTTCGCGGTAGGTCAGGTAACCCTGTTCCTTGCCGCGGGCGATCAAAATCTTCAACTGAGACTGCTGCTCTGCATTCATAGACATGTGATCGTCAAACACCTATAAAAAATAGCCGCATATTATAACCTGATTTCGCAGGGATTTGCGACCGATTTATAACACCCCGCACCACATCAGGCGCCACTGCCACTTTTGGCGGCAAGCGATTGTTTCAACTGGTGTTTTTCCTCGTCACTGAGGTCGCCAAGTCGAGACTTCGCGAGCAGACGATCCACGGCCTGCTCATCATGCAGGGACGCGATATGTGACATCACATCGCTAAACTCAACCGCCAGACCTTCATCCGGCACATCCACCGGCAACCGCGCCAGGTGTGCGAGATGCCGGCCTTCGTCCTGCCCCCGCCAGTGTTCGAGAATGGCGCCACAACTTAAATGTGGGTGGGCACGTAATAAATCAATCATTGCCTGTAGCAGTGGCACGCCGGGTAATTCGAGCCCCCGCAGGGCATCAAGTTCCGTCAGACCTTCAGCCAATTGTGGACGTTGCAACAGCAGACGGATTGCGCGACGCACGGGCGAAGTACCTGCTACCGGCGCAGGGCGCACGGATCCTGTCCTCGGCCGGGGAACCCCGGTTAAATCGGCCAGCGCGGCGGCATCGAGCCGGGCAATTTCCGCCAGTTGCGTTGCCATCATGTGCCGAAACACACCCTGCGGCAGCTTTTTCAACAATGGCCGCGCCTGTTCCACCAGTTGTGCGCGACCGTCGATGGAGCCTAAGTCGACCCTGCTCGACAAAGCTTCAAAGAAATAGTGGGAAAATGGGCTGGCGTTCTCCAAACGCTGTTCGAATCCGGCCTGCCCTTCCTTGCGCACCAGGCTGTCCGGGTCTTCACCGTCGGGCAGAAACATGAAGCGGATCCGCCGCCCTTCACTCAACACTGGCAGGGCATTTTCCAACGCCCGCCAAGCGGCCTCCCGCCCGGCGCGGTCACCGTCAAAACAAAACACCACCTGCGGTACAACACGAAACAGACGCTGCAAATGTTCCGCTGTGGTGGCCGTGCCCAGGGTGGCGACCACATTGCGCACACCGAACTGAGCCAGCGACACCACGTCCATGTAGCCTTCGACCACCAACAGGCGCTCCAGCTTGCGCACTGCCTTGCGTGCCTGGTACAGGCCATACAGCTCACTGCTTTTATGAAACACCGGGGTCTCCGGCGAATTGAGGTATTTAGGTTTGACGTCGCCAGCCATGACGCGTCCACCAAAGCCAATCACCCGGCCCCGACGGTCACGGATCGGAAACATGATGCGTTCGCGAAAGCGGTCGTGATGATCACCGTTGTCCTTGCGGATCAACATGCCGGCCGCCAGCAGCCGCTCGGCCTTTACACCCAGCGCCGATGTCAGATTGTCCCAGCCGGGCGGGGCGAAACCCAGTTCGAAGTCGGCGGCGATTTCACCGCTCAATCCGCGTCCCTTGAGGTAGTCCTGCGCCTGCCCTGCTTGCGGATGCTGACGCAGCTGATGACGGTAGTAATCGACGGCTTTTTCCAGCACCTCGTATAAGTCCTGATTGCCTCGATCCGCCGATGGCGCCGCCGAACCGGTCTCACGCGGCACTTCCAGCCCGATCGCACCGGCCAGCTCCTCTACCGCCTCGACGAAGTCCATGTGCTCGTATTCCATCAGAAAGCCGATGGCCGAGCCATGCACGCCACAGCCGAAACAGTGGTAGAACTGCTTTTCACGACTCACCGTGAACGAGGGCGTCTTTTCGTTATGGAAGGGGCAACAAGCAGTGTATTCACGGCCGGCCTTTCTCAATGCCACGCGGCCGTCGATGACGTCGACGATATCGACGCGGGTCAGCAGCTCATCGATGAAATGGGGGGGGATGTAGCCAGCCATGGGACTATGGTAGGCCCTCGCAAGAGGAATGTCTGTGCCGTATCAACCAACCGGGCCTCGCAACAGCCCAATGGCAAATCCGTCGAAAAATACAGCCGCAGGGCAAAGCCCCGGACATCAGGCGCCGAGACGCGCCTTGAGCTTGGCGCTTACGGCGCCCATGTCGGCGCGGCCCTGCACCCTGGGCTTGAGAATACCCATGGCTTTGCCCATCTCCTTCATGGAGCTGGCGCCGCTGGCGGCGATAGCCTCGTCGATGAGGGCATCGAGTTCGTCGTCACCGAGCGCTTCGGGCAAGTAGGTCTGCAATACCGTGATCTCGAAGGATTCCTGATCCGCCAGATCCTGGCGACCGGCCTCTTCGAACTGACGCACGGAATCGCGGCGTTGCTTGACCATCTTGTCGAGCACCGCCAGCACCTGTGCATTGTCCAGTTCCACGCGCTCATCCACTTCACGCTGCTTGATGGCGGCCAACACCAGACGCACCACGCCGAGGCGGGGCTTGTCCTTGTCGCGCATCGCTTGCTTCATGTCAGCGGTGAGCTGTTGCTTGAGTTCAGACATCAGGAAAATCAACCAGAAGCAGGGAAAAAACCGCCCACGAAAGGGCGGCCTTTAAAGTCAGTACATACGCTTGCGGCGTGTCACTTCGCGAGAGATTTTTTTCAGATGACGCTTGACGGCGGAAGCCATCTTGCGCTGGCGAGCCTGGGTGGGTTTTTCGTAGTATTCGCGGCGACGAACTTCGGTGAGAACACCGGCCTTCTCGCAGGAACGCTTGAAACGACGCAGGGCGACGTCGAAGGGCTCGTTTTCTCTGACACGGACGTTTGGCATTTGTGTTCCAATCCTTGCTGCTGACTAATGATAAAATTCGCTTTTCGATCCCGCGCCACTGTCTGCCTGCGAGGGCACCCATGCGCGGGAGAACGCGGAATTCTAGCCGCATCAGGCGTGAAATGCAAAATTCTTGGAACCCCCCTATGAGAATCCTCGGCATCGAGACCTCCTGCGATGAAACCGGTATCGCCATCTACGACAGCGAACAGGGCCTGCTGGCCGACGCCCTGCACAGCCAGGTTGCCCTGCATGCCGACTACGGCGGCGTGGTGCCGGAGCTGGCCTCGCGCGATCATGTGCGCAAGACCCTGCCGCTGATCCGTCAAGTGCTGGCTGACGCCGGCTGCCCGGCCGGCAGCATCAACGGCGTCGCCTTCACCGCCGGCCCCGGACTGGTGGGCGCCCTGCTGGTGGGTTGCGCCATCGGTCGCAGCCTGGCCTGGGCCTGGGACGTACCCGCAGTGGAAGTGCATCACATGGAGGGCCACCTGCTGGCGCCGCTGCTGGAGGACGACGCCCCGGCCTTTCCCTTCGTCGCCCTGCTGGTGTCCGGCGGCCATACCCTGCTGGTGGCGGTGAAGGGCGTGGGCGAATACGAGATCCTTGGCGATACCCTGGATGACGCCGCCGGCGAGGCCTTCGACAAAACCGCCAAATTACTGGGACTCGACTACCCCGGCGGCCCGGCACTGGCCCGGCTGGCCGAATCCGGCGACCCGGCACGCTTCCGCTTTCCCCGCCCCATGACCAATCGCCCCGGGCT
Source organism: Gammaproteobacteria bacterium (assembly GCA_011051755.1). Lineage (GTDB taxonomy): Bacteria > Pseudomonadota > Gammaproteobacteria > SZUA-152 > SZUA-152 > DRQN01. The sequence goes on along the minus strand of DRKN01000070.1, from coordinate 28,247 downwards.
GGATTTTAGCTTCAGCGGCCTGAAAACCTTCGCCGTCAATACCATGAACGAAAACATGAGAGAAAACACGGATACCGCGCAGACCCGCGCCGACATCGCCCGCGCCTTTCAGGACGCGCTGGTGGACACCCTGCTCATCAAGTGCCGCCGTGCATTAAAACAGACCGGCATGCAGCGGCTGGTGATCGCCGGGGGGGTCAGCGCCAATCGGCAACTGCGCCACAGTTTGCGGGCCAATGCCAAAAAGGAAGGCTTCAATGTGTTTTATCCACGCCCCGCTTTCTGCACCGACAACGGCGCCATGATTGCCTTCGCCGGCGCTCTGCGTCTGAGCGCCGGCGAACGGATCGGCCTCGCCTTCGATGGCCGGCCGCGCTGGCCCATCGACACCCTAAACACGCCCGGTCAGTCGGGCTGAACAATACCCGGAGCGGGCCATGCCCGCGATTGTGAGTTTGGCGGTATTGTCATCGCGGGCATGGCCCGCTCCTACAGAAATTAAAGTATGCACAAAAAAAGGCGGCCAATGGCCGCCTTCTTCATGACTGACTGACAGGACTTATTTGGAAGCCATGCCCTTCAGTTTGGTCAGCGGCAGAACTTTGACCTTGATACTGGCGGGCTTGGCGGCCACATCCATCAGCTCACCGGGTTTGAACGGATTTGGCACATTTTTGCGCGCCTTACGCGCCGACTTTTTCACCGTTTTCACCTTCAGCAGGCCTGGCAGAGTGAACTCACCACAGGAACGCGGTTTGATGTGACGCTCGATCAGCACCGCCAGCTCGTCCAGCACGGCAATCACCTGCTTTTTGCTAAGATCCGTGTTCTCGGCCAGCTCATTGAGAACCTGCGTCTTGGTGTAACGCGTTTTAATCGCCGTCAGCTTGCGCTCCGGAGCAGCTGCTTTCCTTCCAGCTGCCTTCTTTTTCGCAACGACTTTTTTCTTTGCAACGGCCTTTTTCGCCGGAGCCTTCTTCTTCGCGGCGGACTTCTTAATCGCCTTTTTCTTCATTGCCATGAGTGGGAATCTCCCTGGGAGGTAACAAAATGAAATGGGTTTGCCATCGCCGAACAAACAGTATTCGGCAATTTCGCGGGTTTTATAGTCTTTTTTCCGGCCGCGCGCAATGTCAACGCTCAAAATACTCGTGCCAAAGGCCATGCATCACGCTACTATTGCCGACACACAGAGCAGCCTGCAAGGCCCAGCACCCCTATCCATGCGCAAGATACCCGAAGTCCTCGACGCCAAAATCATCGCCCGCACGCGGTTCTTTCGTGTCGAGCAGCGCGACCTGCGCTTCACCAATGGCACCGAAGTTTGCTACGAACGACTGGTTGGCTCAGCAGGCGGTGCAGTGCTGATCATTCCCATGCTAACGGACGACACCGTGCTGATGATTCGCGAATACGCCGCCGGCGTGCATCGTTATGAACTGGCCCTGCCGAAGGGTAAGATCGAAAAGAATGAGGCCATTCTCGATGCGGCAAACCGGGAAATCATGGAAGAAGTCGGCTACGGCGCCCGTAAGCTGGAACACGTGGCCAGCCTGACCATCGCTCCCGGCTACCAGAGTCATTGCACCCATGTGGTGCTGGCGCAAGATCTGTTCGAACGGCGTTGCGAGGGTGACGAACCGGAAGAAATCGAAGTGGTGCCCTGGCCCCTGAGCCGCCTGAATGAACTGCTGGCACAGGAAGAATGTACCGAAGCACGTAGCATTGCGGCGCTCTTCATGGCCCGCGAACGCCTTGCCCAACAATGACATCCCACCAACCCAAGGAAGCAGACGTGGCAAACCCCAATGAACTCCTGAGTCACATCATCGACCTCGCCACCGACGCCGGTGAACGCATTCTGGAAATTTATCAGACCGACTTCGACGTCACCCACAAGGAAGACGACTCACCACTCACCGCTGCCGACATGGCCGCACACAATGCCATTGTCGCCGGTCTTTCCATCCTCACCCCGGAACTGCCGATCCTGTCGGAAGAGTCCGCCAGAATCCCCTTCGAGGAACGGAAAAAGTGGCAAACCTACTGGCTCGTCGACCCACTCGATGGCACTCGCGAATTCATCAAGCGCAATGGTGAATTCACCGTCAACATCGCTCTCATCGACAAACACGAGTCCATTCTTGGTGTCATCTATACCCCGGTTAGCGGATTGACCTACTACGCTGCACGTGGATATGGCGCCTACAGAAAGCGCATCAAGGACGGCGAAGCCACGCGCATCCACACCCGCAAGAAAGAACCCGGTCGCACCATCGTCGCCGGCAGTCGCTCACATCGTGGTGATTCCCTCAAGGCCTTTCTTGCCCACATTGGCGACCACGACATCGTCAGCATGGGCAGCTCACTGAAATCCGGACTGGTGGCGGAAGGCAAGGCCGACATCTATCCACGCCTCGGCCCGACTTCGGAATGGGATACCGCCGCCGCCCACTGCATCGTCGACGAAGCCGGTGGACGCATTACCCAGACCGACCTGTCACCGCTGCTCTACAACGCCAAGGAATCCCTGCTCAATCCGGAGTTTCTCGTCGTCGGCGACCCGGACTACGACTGGGTGCGTTTTCTGTGAAACGTCAGCCGTGAAACGTCAGCCGTGAAACGTCAGCCGTGAAATTTTAGCGACAAAAAATCACCATGAAAAATACAAAGGAACCTTTCATTCCAGGAAACCTCTGATCCCATTGATATTCCGCGCCCAGGCGCCCCAACCGCAAAACTGCAAAGGAAACAACGTGAAGACCGCTAGCACCGCACTTAAAACCACCCTCGGCACACTCCTGCTGTACAGCACCCTGACTACCGGCAGCGCCTTCGCCGCTGACCCTGGCCTGAAAACCGAACAGGAAAAATTCAGTTATGCTATCGGCTTCCAGGTCGGCCAGAGCCTCAAGCGAGAAGGACTGGACATCGACAGCAAGGCCCTGGCACAGGCCATCGACGATGTCTTGAAAGACAACGAGCTGAAATTAAGTATGGATGAAATGCGTGCCATTGTAGAGGCCTTTCAGGCCAAACAGGCCGCCGAGCGCGCCGCCCATGCCAATAAGGCCCTCGAAGAAGGCAAGGCCTTCCTGGCCGCTAACAAGGAAAAGCCCGGCGTAAAAGAACTGCCCAGCGGCGTGCAGTACAAGGTCATCACCTCCGGCTCCGGCAAACAGCCCAAGGCCACCGACAGCATTTCCGCTCACTACCGTGGCACTCTGCTCAACGGCGAGGAATTCGACAGCTCCTACAAGCGCGGCCAACCCGCCACCTTTGGTGTCAATCAGGTTATCAAGGGCTGGCAGGAAATCCTTCCCATGATGCACGAAGGCGATAAGTGGGAAGTCTACATTCCTGCGGAAATGGCCTACGGTGCGCAGGGTGCGGGCGGCAATATCGGCCCCAATGAAACCCTGACCTTCGAGATCGAACTGATCAAGGTCATCGAGCCTGACGCCCAATAAGCCGCACATGGGCGCCAATACCTTCACGCTGAAACTACAGCAGGTGTTGCGCGCCCACCCCGCCGGAATCAGCGAATTCGATCTCATCAAATGGCTTGAAGCCGACGGCCAGATCGGCTTCGACAAAGACTGCCTGCGTACCAACCTGTCGCTGTTTCAGACCCATTTTCTGCTGTTCCACAGCCTCTATCTGTTGCGCGACGAATTATCCGCCCGTGGCGATGCCCGCCTGGATATCAGCGCACTCTGTATACAACTCATTCCACTCACACACACCTCACCATCCACCATCGACCAGCACGACCCCCTGCGCGTCTATTACCTGGATCTGAGCAACCTGGAAAATACCCATGACAACGAGGTCGATGCCTTGCTGAACGCTTTCTGGGAACGCTTCATCGGCGACGACGAACGCCGACAGGCGCTCAGCGTGCTCGAATTGCAGGATCCGGTGGACTGGCCCACCATCAAGAGCCGACACCGCAGACTGGTCATGCAACATCACCCGGATCGCGGCGGCGACAAAGCACGACTGCAAGCCATCAATGCCGCCATGAATCGCCTCGCGCATAACTATAAATAGACTGCCATGGAAAAAATCGGATTTGCCACAGAGGCACAGAGAGCACAAAGAAAAACCTGTCACTTTATTCATTCCGTTTTAAGGTTAAAATCACCGCTTTCAGGTGGTCAGGTGTATCCGGGCCGCTTGTTGTATGGATTGTTGAAGGTGCGAGTGCAGGTAAGTTGTTTCGGTCGTCTTTGTCGGATGCGGGTGAGCGGTAGCGAAGCGCATCGCTGGCGTTATCACGTTCCGGGTGTTGGTGATGACAGGCGCTACCGCTGTCGATAATGCGGTGCGTGGGACTCACCACATCCGGATCGCCGAGAATCATGGCAGGACTGGGTTTAAAAACGAACCGATCCGTATCCTGACTTTCCGTCCTTCATGATCTCTGCGCCTTGGCGAGAAGCAATTGTTTTCCCTCTGTGTCCTCCGTGCCTCTGTGGCAAATACACGCCCACGCCAAACGGAGTATCATTGTCAGCTATTCCGCTGGCGCCACGAGAACCACGAGACTGACAATGGAATTTCGCAAGCTGGGACAGACTGACACCGAGGTCAGCGCCATCTGTCTGGGGACGATGACCTTCGGCAAACAGAATACCGAGGCCGAGGCCCACGCGCAGCTCGATGCCGCGACGGCCGCAGGGGTGAATTTTATCGATACCGCCGAAATGTACCCGGTACCCCCCGAGGCGAAAACCTTCACCCTTACCGAACAGTACATCGGCAACTGGCTGCACAAACGCGGCGGCCGGGAACAATTGATCATTGCCACCAAGGTCGCCGGACGCGGGGATTGGCTGCCGTGGATTCGCAATAACCGCAACTGTTTTGACCGCCCGAATATCGAGGCCGCCATCAACGGCAGTCTGCGGCGCCTGCAAACCGACTACATCGACCTCTACCAGTTGCACTGGCCGGATCGCAGCACCAACTTTTTTGGTCAATTGGATTACCGCCACCAGCCCGACGAATACAGCGTACCCATCGAAGAGACCCTGCGGGTGCTGGCCGACCTGGTCGAGGCCGGCAAGGTGCGGCATATCGGCCTTTCCAACGAAACCCCCTGGGGGACAATGAAATTCCTACAGCTGGCGGAGCAGCATGGTCTGCCGCGCGCGGTCAGCATCCAGAATCCCTTCAGCCTGCTCAACCGAACCTTCGACACTGGCCTGGCGGAGATCGCCCACCGCGAACAGTGCGGCTTACTGGCCTATTCACCGCTGGGTTTTGGCGTGTTGTCGGGCAAGTATCTCAACGGCGCCCGCCCCGAGGGCGCACGCATTAGCCGGTTCGAGCGTTTTTCCCGCTATACCAATCCGCGCACCGCACGCGCCACCGCAGCCTATGTCGAACTGGCCCGCGCGCACGGTCTCGATCCGGCACAAATGGCCCTGGCCTTCGTCACCCGCCACCCCGTTGTCACCAGCACCCTCATCGGCGCCACCAACCCGGCGCAGTTGCAGAACAATCTGGATAGCGCGAATATTCGACTCGATGACACTATTCTGCAGGCTATCGAGGTCATCCATGCCAACAATCCCAACCCGGCGCCTTGATCGCGACCGTGAATAACAAACAGCGGCCGTTAATAACAATAAGAACACCCGCAGGAGAAACACTATGAACCATACACACCTGATGGCCATTATTGGTCTTACTGTGACGCTACTGCTCAGCAGCGGTTGCGCCACGGTCTATACTCAACACCCGGCGCTTGCCGACAAGGCCGGCCCGGATGTCGCCAGCGTGTACTTTATTCGCACCGTCCCCGTCTACACCAACGACTTCGCCGATGCCCCGGTCATCATCGAATTTCAGGACAAAAAACTGCTCAAACTCGGCGAAGGCGCCTACACACTCCTCTACCTGAAACCCGCCAAGGGCGAACTGAAGGTCAACAACAACACCCTGTTCACCAACCAGCCGAGCAGTCAGCGTGTATGGAAAGAACGCTACTATCGCTTTATCGCTGGACGCACCTATTTCATTCATATCCAGCAAATTGATGAGGAGTTCCGTGGCATTTTCTACGCCCCCGAACTGGTATCCCTGCAGCAGGCCAAACAGCTGGTCAAACATCTCCGTCGCATGGGTGCAAAGGCCGCCGCCCACCCCATCGACAAACTCACTCATGTCGCTGTCCCCCCGGAGGGCGCAATCAAGGATGAAGAGCCCACCCTGCCGGAAGACCTCTATAAATCCACGCCCTACATGCTGGACGAAAAATGAGCTATGCACGGAAAAAAAGCCGTCACCGCAGACCGCCATCGACCAAGCAGACGACACCGCCTGAATAAAACACTGGCACTGCTCACTGCACTGTTCAGCGGCCTGACCCTGGCGGCGCCACAGGCCGTCTCCGTCAGCCCCACACAGATACAAAGCAGTCAGTCCGTCACGCTCAGCATCGAAACAGCGCACTGGCATCCGCAGGCACAACTGGCCCTGGTGCCCGGCGGCCCCTTCAGCAGCCATCGTTTGCGACTGCCGACCACGCCCCGCGCCATCGCCAGCGATGGGTGGCATGCCTACGTCGCCAGCCATGGTGGCTGGCTGCAACGCATCGAATTTCCGCCCGGAGCAGGAGCCAGGCTCGTCACCCAAGTGAAGATCGGTGACGGAGAAATCCGCCAGTTGAAAGTCGCCCACGGTCAACTGCTGGCCGCCGTCGACGGCATGGGCGTGATGCTGTTCGACATCACTCAACCCATGCAGATCATCCACCGCTGGACCTCTCACACCAGCGCACCGGTGCAGGACATGCAACTGGGAGAGGACGAAGCCTGGCTCCTGCTGGGCAACCAGCATCTTGAGCAAATTCGCCTCAGCGAATCCGAGCCCAGCAAGGCGGAAAAACGTTGGCTCCTCCCTTTCTCCGCCCACGGTTTCGTCCTGCAGGGCGATACGGCGCTGGTGGTTGGCAGCGAAGGCATCGCCAGTCTGGATCTGAGTACACCGTCGGCAACAATTCTCGACCGGCAAACCACGCGCGGTACGCCACGCCGGCTGCAACTGACGGCCGGGCTGGCCCTGGTGGAGGATGGCCCGGGTGGACTGGTGGTCTTCGACGCCAGCGACCCGCGCCAACTGCGCTGGCTGGGCAGTCACGCCAAGCGCGGTTCCATTCGCGGCCTGAGCGCCTCTGCCGACCGCGCCTGGGCAGGCATCGGCGAACGTACGCTCCTGAGCATCGCCCTCGGTAACCCGATGCTGCCCGCCGCCGGCGATGCCCTGCGCCTGGATGCCCCGCTGGTGGATCTGGTGGCACACGGCGACATCGTCTTCGCCGCCACCACCCGCGGCGTACAACGCCTCGACTTCAGTACCCCGGCAGTGGCCGACATCTCCCCCGAGGGGGTCAACCTCGGCGGCAGCCGCCGTGGCGTGATCCGCGACGACATTCTTTACGTTGCCGACTGGTTCTCCGGCCTGCACCTCTATGACATCCGCGACCCCGTCAATCCACGCCACCTCGGCAACTACCGCACCCCCGGTTCCAGCAAGGGCGTCACCCTGTACGGTGACTACGCCCTGGTGGGCGACGACGACCATGGCTTGCAAATCATCGACATCAGCGACCCGCGCCAGCCACGCTGGGTGTCTGAGCTGAGCTGGGAGTCCGATATCTCCACCCTCGGCCTCGCCTACACCATGAAACGCATTGGCAGCACCCTGTATCTGGCCGACCACCGCGGCGGCTTCCAGATCATCGATCTCAGCGACATCAAGCACCCGCGCATCCTTGGCGCACTGGACACCCTCGGCAAATCCTGGGCCATCGACGTCAGTGGTCACATCGCCTTCGTCGCCGACGATGACGACGGCCTGCTCATCGTCGACATCAGCGACCCCGCCCAGATCGGTCTCGTCGGCCAGTTCAATCCCGGCGGTCACGTCGAGGACGTGGTAGTGCGCGACGGCCTCGCCTACCTGGCGCTGTTCGACAACGGCCTGTTCATCGTCGACGTCAGCGACCCTGCGAACCCGCGCCCGCTGGCCCACCTTGAGATCCCCGGCAACGCACGTGGCATCACACTGGCGGACGATCTGGCCTACGTCAGCGGCTGGGAATCCGGCCTGCAGATCGTCGATATCCACGACCCGCATGCGCCGCAGATCATCGGCCATTTCGACACCGACGGCGCCGCCTGGGGCAGCAGCGTACAGGGCAATATCGCCTACGTGCTGGACTGGTGGGGCGGCATCAAGGTGCTGGACGTCAGTGATCCGGCCCAGCCTGCCGCCATCACCCGCTACCAGGCCCGCGGCATCCTGCAGCAACTGCGCAGCAGCGGCCACTACCTCTTCGCCGCCAGCGGCATCGGCGGGTTACAGGTGTTCGACATCCGCAACCCCCTCAACCCGATCTGGGCCAGCGGCACGGATCTGCCCGGCGAGGCCCTGGATCTGTGGCAGGAAGGAAGCCACACCTACGTCGCCAGCGGCGATGCCGGCGTTACCGTGATCGACACCCACGACCCCTTCTACGCGCGCGTCGTCGGACGGCTCGATACCCCCGGCGCCGCGTGGCTGATCCGCGCCCGCAACGACTACCTGTTCATCGCCGACAAGCACGCCGGCCTGCTGGTGGCGGACGCCCGCGAACCACGCCACCTGCGCATCCTGTCGCGCCAGCCCATGACCATCAACGACCTGTGGGTGGATGACGCCGGCCTGTTGGTCGCCACCCCCGAAGGCCTGCAACAGTTGGCCTTGGACGCAGCAGGCCGACTGACGCCGGTGAACCACTTCAGCAGCCCGGGCGTGCAAAAGATCCGCAGTCAGGCTGACCGGGTGGCGATCAGTCTCAGTGACGGCACGGTGCAATTACTGCGCCGGGAGGCCAATGGTTTTATCCCGCTGGGCCGCTTCCAGGCCCATGAGACGATACTCGATCTGCAACTGAACGACGGACAGCTGTTCATCCTCGGCGCCCGTTCCGGCCTCATGGCGGTGGACATCAGCCGGCCCGGCACCCCGCGCCTGACGACCCTCTATCCCGCCACCGCCCACCACCGTAACCTGCTGCTGTCCGGCAACGCCGCCTTCCTCGGCGGCGAACGGCACCTGAACTCCGTGACCCTGCTGGCGGACATCCAGTTCACCATCCCGTCCGGCAAACCGGTTCGCCTGCAATTGCCCAACGGCCTGCCCAGCGGCCGTTACCACCTCCTCACCATCGATACCGATGGCCAGCAACACTTACTGCCTAATGCCTTCACGGCGCGCTTCAGCATCCCCGGCAAGAAACACTTCAACCTCGAGACTCTGCGTCAGCTGATGAAAAAGCCGATCACCGGCGACTGATCACGCCAAACCCGTCGCAATTTCGTCCAAACCTGCTGCGGTTTTTTACTGGCGGTGCGATACCTATTTGCCCAGGCATTAACTTTTTGCTCGGACTGCCGCTAATGCTCTGGCGAGCAGACGCCGCCCGCCAAACCCGGATAACACGACCGCAGGAAATTGCAGTGGGGAAAAACATGTCTACTTCAATTACAGTTCGACGTTTTCTCGATACGCAGGATATACCCTATTCTGTCACCCGCATCAGCCGTGGCGCAGAGGGCAAACTGCTCAGCGAGGGCCAGGAGATCCCCTCTGCAAGCATTGCCAAGGCGGTGATTCTGAAAGACATTCGTGGCATGTTGATGGCGGTGTTTCCCATCACCCACCGCCTTAGCATGAACACCCTGAATCGCCAACTGCACCGACGCCTGGAGCCCGCCGATACCGCCGACTATCACGGCGTATTCGCCGACTGCGCCCCCGGCCTGCTGCCTGCGCTGGGCGAGGCCTACGGTTTCGAGACCATCATCGACGACAGCCTGCTGGATCAAAATCACGTCTACCTGGCCTCCGGCAACGCCGGTGAGCTGATCCGCCTCAGCGGCGCGGATTTCCAACTGCTACACAGCAATGCTTGGTACGGCAATACCTTTTCCAACATCTCCGAAGGCCCCATGCAGGAAAAAGCCACCAGAGGCACACCCCCGGCGCCCGCCGCCGGCCCCAACGACAGCGGCATCATCCCCGTCGCCGACATGCGCCGGCGCATCGAACGCATCAACGAACTGCCCGCCATGCCCTCACTGGCGCAAAAAATCATCCAGCTCAATGCCAATCCCTACGCCCATGCCGAAGACCTGGCCAAGCTGGTGGAACGTGATCCCAGTCTGTCGGCACAGATCGTGCGTTATGCCCAGTCGCCGTTTTATGGTTATCCGGGCAAGATCGCCTCGGTACGCCAGGCCATTTCGCGTGTACTGGGTTATGACATGGTGATGAACATGGCCCTGGGCATCGCTGCCGCACGGCCCTTCAAGCTGCCCGTGGACGGCCCGCTGGGGCTGAGTGAATTCTGGCGATACGCCACCTACAGCGCCACCCTGATGCAGTCCCTGTGCAAAGTCATCCCTCGCGAAAAGCGGCCACGCCCGGGTACCGCCTATCTGACCGGCCTGCTGCACAATTTCGGCTTCCTGCTGCTCGGCCACCTGTTTCCCAAGGAGTTCAACGTGCTCTCCAAGGCCCTGCGCAAGGAGCCGGAGATCCCCGTCGTGGAGCAGGAGCAGCGCCTGCTAGGCGTCAGTCACATGGAAATGGGTGGCTGGCTGATGGAGGCCTGGAATATGCCGGAAGAAATCCTCGTCACCCAGCGCGAACACCACAACACCGCCTATGATGGGCCGCATGCCGGTTATGTGCACCTGTTGCTGATTTCCGGTGCCCTGCTAAAAAGCCACGAAATCGGCGAGGCCAGCAGCAGCGAACTGCCGGAGCGTTCCCTGCTCGCCCTGGGACTGAGCGAGGAAGACGCCATCGGCGCGCTGGAGAACACCATTGAAAATCGCGAATCCCTGGACATCATGGCCCGCCAACTGGTGGCCTGAAGCGGGTGATCGAGGCAATGCCACTGAATCGAGGCGCGCGAAGGTCATCGAATGAGTCAAGGAGTCCGGCGACAGCGCCCGCCACCATGATCACTGACGGCGACCTCTACCGTGAGAATCAGCTGCTGCGCCGCAAGCTACGCGCCTTTCTCACTCAAGCGCGTGAGAACGAGCAAAAGATGCGCCGCTTCCACGAACAGGAACTGCGCCTCATCAGCACGCCGTCGTTGTCGGAATTGGTACAGCGCGTGCTGTACAACTATCGCACGGCCTTCACCCTCGATGTCGTCGGTCTCACACTCCACGACCCCGGCTACGAGATTCAACGCATCCTCGAAGACGAGGGCGTGCGGGTGGCGGAGTTCACCAGTCTGCACTTCAGCGCCGAGACCGATGCGCTGGATACCCTGTTCGGCGTTTCACTGGAACCACGGCTGGGTGTCTTTCGGCCGCACGAACACGCGGCCCTGTTCCCTGACAACTGTCACGCACAGAGCATCGCCCTGCTGCCACTGGTGCGCTACGGCGAACTCATTGGCAGCCTCAATCTCGGCAGCAACGACCCGCAGCGCTTCGTCGCGGGCTCCGCCACCGATTTCCTGCAACGCCTCGCCACCATCGTCGCCATCTGCCTGGAAAATGCCACCAATCACGAACGCCTCAAGCGCGTCGGCCTCACCGATTCTCTCACCGGGGTCAACAACCGACGCTTTTTTGACCAGCGCCTGGACGAAGAGGTGGCACGCGCACAGCGCTCCGGCGAACCACTGGCCTGCCTGTTTCTGGATATCGACCACTTCAAACGCATCAATGACCAACACGGCCACCGCGTGGGTGATCGCGTACTGAGGGAGGTGGCGGGAATGATCCGCGAACAGCTGCGCAGCACCGATGTGCTGGGCCGCTACGGCGGTGAGGAGTTTTCCGCACTGCTGGTCAATGCGGAGAAAGAAAAGGCCCTGGAAATCGCCGAACGCATCCGTGGTGTCATCGCGGCACGGCGGTTTTCGCTGGAGGATGGCGGGACGCTGTCGGCGACCATCTCCATCGGTGTCTCCAGTCTGCCGGCCACTGTCGAGGGCAACGAAGACATCGCCGAAGAACTGCTGGATCGTGCCGATCAGGCACTCTATCTGGCCAAGAGCAGTGGTCGTAACCGGGTGATTCCGGCCGAGGAGGGGCGCAACGCCCAGGTCACCGAGCTAAAACTCGGAGTCCAAATGGCTTAACGACCGCGCGGCCGTGATGAACCGCTACGACCCCGTGAGTGTCGCGACGAGCCCGAGTTGCCTCGGCCTCGTCCGGCGCCTGAACGGGCACCGCCCGGCTTACGCGCAATCCGCACCCGCGGCTTGATGTCTTCCGCCAGCAATTCGGCCGTGACCCGCCCACGCGGAATCTCGTAGCCGATATAACCCTGAATATCCTCCAGTGAAAAGGCGTACTCTTCGCAGGCGAAACTGATGGCGTCACCTCTGGCCCCGGCGCGTGCGGTACGGCCGATCCGGTGCACATAGTCCTCGGCCTCCTGCGGCAGGTCGTAATTGATGACGTGACTGACATCGGCAATGTGTAGGCCGCGTGCCGCTACGTCCGTGGCCACCATTACCGGCAGCTCGCCGGCCTGGAATTGTGTCAGCAGACGGATACGCTTTTTCTGTGGCACGTCGCCTGATAGCACCGCGGCCTGGATACCGTTGCTTTCCAGATAACCCCACACCCGCTCGGCGGCACGCTTGGTATTGACGAAGATGATCGTGCGCTGCGGATCCATGTGCCGCAGCAGACCCAGCAGTAGCGGGATCTTTTCCTCGTTGGAAGGCCCGTAGACGATCTCGGTAACGCGCTCGGCGGTGACCTTGTCGGTCTCCACGCTAATCGTCACGGCCTTGTTCATGTGTTCGTAGGCCAGCTCGGTGACACGCAGCGGCAGGGTGGCGGAGAACAGCATGTTGAGACGCTCTTCCGGTGGCGGCATACGCCGCAACAGATAACGAATATCCTTGATGAAGCCGAGATCGAACATGCGGTCGGCCTCGTCCAGCACCATCGCTTGCACCTTCTTCAGGTCGTAGATGTGCTGTTTGAAATAGTCGATGAGGCGACCCGGCGTACCGATGAGGATATCGACGCCGTCCTGCAGGTCACTGCGCTGCTGCTCGTAGCCGGAACCACCGTAGACCACCTGAATGCGAAAATCCGTATTGCCGGCCAGGGCCAGGGCATCCTTGTGAATCTGGATCGCCAGCTCGCGGGTGGGGGCGAGAATGAAGGCACGTGGCTGATTGGGCCGGCGTGACGCCGGTGGCGGCACCGTCAGCAGGCGATGCAGGACAGCCAGTAGAAAAGCCGCCGTCTTGCCGGTACCGGTCTGCGCCTGGCCGAGTACGTCCTGCCCCTTGAGGGCCAGCGGCAGAGTCTCCGCCTGGATCGGTGTACAGTAAGAAAATCCCGCCGTTTCAACGCCTTGTACCAGCGCATCGGCGAGCCCCAACTCCCTGAATGAAGTCTCTGTGAGATGTGTGTCTGACATAAGCAGGAGAGAATAACAAAATTGCCACGGCTTTGGGCTTGAAATCGACCGCGTATTGAGCTGAAATGTCACATCAGCCAAGGTTATCAATATTTTCCAGGAGTTTTATCGGGCTGAGGGTGGTCATGGCGAGGGAAAATCGCTTGGATCACGTTTTTTGATCGCTGGAGGCGAATGGCCGCCGCTGTTCGACGACAAAGATCGAAAAAATTGGCTCAAATGGATTTCCCGTAGCAGATCAGTCCTAAACCCGACGACCCCCGGGGTCGATAGCCTCACTTTACATTGCAAATGGAGATCCATCACGTGAGCGGAAACATCGTTTACCTCTCAGACGATTCCTTCGAAGAAGAAGTCGTCAATGCCGACGGCCCGGTTCTGGTCGATTATTGGGCTGACTGGTGCGGCCCCTGCAAAATGATTGCACCCATCCTCGATGAGATCGCTGCAGAGTACGAAGGCAAGGTCAAGATCGCCAAGCTCAACATTGACGAAAATCCGGCCACCCCGCCGAAGTTCGGCATTCGCGGCATCCCCACCCTGATGCTGTTCAAGGGCGGTAACGTCGAAGCAACCAAGGTTGGCGCCGTCTCCAAGTCCCAACTCACCGCCTTTCTCGACAGTAATATCTAAAGGGACGCTCTCAATCAGATAAAGCCGTATTGTCGTGCCTTGCTGGGCAAAACAGAGGCCCGGCAGTACGGCTTTAGTTCATTGAGCCCCCCCCTGAGTATTCCAATATGTTTAGCAGAGATCACCGAAATACACTGGACGGCGCCCCGCCATCGTGTTAGCTTGTATGCGAAACACCAGGTTCGACCGCGTGCCGACGTTCCGGCCCACTCCCAATAAAGCCCTTTAAGACACCCAGCAAGAAGACACCCAGCAAGCCTATATCTGATCGCCTGCGCGTCACGCCCGTTCCAACGAACGCTTATCCCAGATTCCCCTGATCGACGAAACCCTTTCTATCATTTATCCAACCGACCGAAGAACCATGAACCTCACAGAACTGAAGAAAAAAACCGCCACGGATCTGATCGACCTGGCTCGTGAAAGCGGTGTGGAAGGCATGTCCCGCGCCCGTAAACAAGACATTATTTTCGCCATACTCAAAGCCCACGCCCGCAAGGGTGAAGATATTTATGGTGACGGCGTACTGGAGATCCTGCAGGACGGATTCGGTTTTCTGCGTTCCGCAGACAGCTCTTATCTGGCCGGCCCGGACGACATCTACGTCTCGCCCAGCCAGATCCGGCGTTTCAGCCTGCGCACCGGTGACACGGTGTCCGGCAAGATTCGCCCACCCAAGGAAGGGGAGCGCTACTTTGCATTATTGAAGGTCAGCGAGATCAACTTCGAACGGCCGGAGAACGCCAAAAACAAGGTGCCCTTCGAAAATCTTACCCCCCTCTTTCCCAATGAACGCCTGCGCATCGAGCAGGGCAACGGCAGCACCGAGGATCTGACCGCCCGCGTCATCGACCTCGCCGCCCCGGTGGGCAAGGGCCAGCGCGGCCTGATCGTCTCACCGCCCAAGTCGGGCAAGACCATGATGCTGCAGAATATCGCCCAGTCCATCGCCGCCAATCACCCCGAGTGCTATCTCATCGTGCTGCTCATCGACGAGCGACCGGAAGAGGTCACGGAAATGGCCCGCTCGGTGCGCGGTGAAGTGGTGTCTTCCACCTTCGACGAACCCGCCAGCCGGCACGTGCAGGTGGCCGAAATGGTGATCGAAAAGGCCAAACGTCTGGTGGAGCACAAGCGCGATGTGGTCATCCTGCTCGACTCCATCACCCGTCTGGCGCGCGCCTACAATACGGTGATCCCGTCTTCCGGCAAGGTGCTGACCGGTGGCGTGGACGCCAATGCCCTGCATCGGCCGAAGCGTTTCTTCGGCGCCGCGCGCAACATCGAGGAAGGTGGCAGCCTGACCATCCTCGCCACCGCACTGGTGGAAACCGGCTCGCGCATGGACGACGTGATCTACGAAGAATTCAAGGGCACCGGCAACATGGAGGTGCACCTCGACCGCCGCATCGCCGAAAAACGCATCTACCCCGCCATCGACATCAACCGCTCCGGCACCCGCCGCGAGGAACGCCTCACCAAGCCTGACGAGCTGCAGAAGATGTGGATCCTGCGCAAGCTGCTGCATCCCATGGATGAAGTCGCCGCCATTGAATTTCTATTGGATCGCTTGAAAAACACCAAGACCAACGAAGAATTCTATGCTTCGATGAAGCGCTGAGCAGAATCCCTCGGCGTGCCGTTCACTTTGATCTGATCGCCCGGCAGAGGTATAGCGACTGCTGCTGCGCGCTACCACCACTTCGCCCCGGAGTCGGGGTGTGACACGCTGTGACAACGTTCGCAAACGAAGAGTGAAAACGACACCTTACCGTGACAGACGCCACAGAATTCACCGGCCAGAACGGCATTCATGGTGATGTTATTGGCGCCCGCTTTCGGTTTGAAAAGCGCCGAATGGCAATTGGTGCAATCCAGCCACGCGGTATGCTTGCTGTGCGAAAACAGCACCCAGGGCATGAGTTGGGTGCGCTTCATGAGGATGTCCATATCCAGAATCTGCATCTCTGCCTGACCCAGCAGATCGGCCCGTGGTTCGATCAACGCCTCATCCAGCGCCAGCACCCAGTCCACTTCACCACGGCGGTCACGCGGAAACTCGGTCATCGCCTGCACCGGATCCTGCAGGATGGCCAGTGATTCATTGAGCACATCATGAATACCGTCATTGCGCGGTGACTCACTGGCCTGTTGCACCGTCGGGCTCTGCGTCAAGGGCGTGGGCGCGGCCGCCGGAACCGCTGCGACGGGCGGCGCCGGTGCTTCGGCCTGCACGATGCCCTCATCCAGCGCCGCCTGCAATTCAGGCGTCAACACTGGCGGGCTTTCTACTTCCTCCGTGGGCTGGGTGTCCAGGCCGGCCTTGCAACCCGCCAGTAGCGCCGACAGTACGGCCAGCAAAACAAAGTGTCGGAAAGCGATACCTCTCATCATTACCACCACTTCTCCGGTGAACCTTCGTGCGGCACGCTGTGACAACGTTCACACACCCATAACGTAAACGATACCTTGCCATGGCAGCGACCGCAGAATTCACCGGCCAGCACCGCATCCATGGTGATCTTGTTGGCGCCGGCCCGGGGAACAAATATCTCGTCGTGACAATTGGTACAGTCCAGCCACGCGGTATGTTTACCGTGCGGGAACAGCACCCAGGGCATGGCGCCGGTATTCTTGAACATGATATCCATGTCCAATACCTGCATCTCGGCTTTACCCAGCAGATCGGCGCGCGGCGAAATAATGCCCAGATCCAGTGCTTTCACCCAGTCAGCCGCGCCACGGCGGTCGATGGGAAAGGCCGCCAGTGCTTCAGCGGGCTCCTGCAGGGCCGAAAAAGCCTCATTCTGCGGATCGTGAATACCGTCACTGGCCAATGACTCCACGTTCAAGGTTGCCTGGGTGGGACGTGAGCGACGCCAACTGGTGCCAGTGTCTTCGCTGCCGTCCACCACATAGCTGGCGCTGCGCGAGACAGAATGAGGCTGAGACGAGCAGGCGACCAGCAGCAGGATCGCCAGGCTCAGCAATATCAGTGTCGTTGTAAAAACACGCATCCCGTCACTCACTCAGTATTCCGCACCGGCGGCCTGCGCCATCCGTTATTGCCCTCACAGGAGCCCCTAGTCACAGCAACATAGGCTTCAGCCGGCCGATCTCATCACACGGCTCCCGACTTTACCCCCGCCAAATACACCGTAAATCGTCAACAACAACGACCGTGAAATATTTTTCCACTCGATTGTAACCAATCCCCTCTCCCGGGAATAGGCAGGTACCCCGCCACTCGGTTAAGATCGGCAGCCTGACAATAACGGCTGGCGACACAACCCATGGCATCCACACCCTGCCTCCATTGTGAGCAGAAATCCACTTCCTGGTGGGGCAAATGCTGCAGTGCGAAACAAGCCATCGTGGATGGCTCAAATTTGCACTGGCAGGCCCCCGGCCACTTCACCCTCTCTATTCCCCCCGTCGTCCTGCGCAGGGCCGACGGCGGCTCGAGCCACTAACTCGCGACGATGGCAAATATTCTCGGCATCGGTATCGCCACCCTGGACATCGTCAACCACGTCGCGGCCTGGCCCGCCGAAGACGCAGAAGTGCGTGCCCAGGCGCAGGACGTCCGCCGTGGTGGCAACACCACCAACACCCTGGTCGTGCTCAGCCAACTGGGCCACCGTTGCCGCTGGGCCGGTACCCTGGCCGACGACACCAGCAGTGCGACCATCCGTGACGATCTGGCGCAATACGGCATCGACACCCACCACGTGCAACAGATTCCCGGCGCCCATGCCCCCACGTCCTATATCGCTCTTAACGTGCACAATGGCTCGCGCACCATTATCCATTACCGCGACCTGCCGGAGTACGGCCTCGACGCCTTCCGCCGTATCGATTTGCGCGAACTGGACTGGTTGCACGCCGAAGGGCGCAACGTGGCGAGCGTCACCGGGATGCTGCAACACGCCCGCCAACAGTGCCCACAGCTGCCTTTGTCCGTCGAGATCGAAAAACCTCGCGAACACATCGAGCAGCTGTGCGGGCTTGCAGACCTGCTGATATACTCCCGCCACTACGCGCTGCACCAACTTGGCGCAGAGGCCCCGACTAGCCCCGAGGCTGCTGCTGGCGCCTTCCTGCGCCACCAGCGGCAGCGGGCGCCACAGGCGGTTCACGTCTGCGCTTGGGGAGAACGCGGCGCCTACGGCCTGACAGCGGACGGCGAACTCCGCCATAGCCCGGCCTTTACGCCAGCAAAGGTCATCGACACCCTCGGCGCCGGCGACACCTTCAACGCCGGCCTGATCCACGCCCAACTGGCAGGGCAGGGGCTCACCGACAGCCTGCGCAGCGCCTGCCGGCTGGCCGGCGACAAGGTCGGCCGGCGCGGTTTTCACGGCCTCAGCTCCCAATCATTGCAGGAATCATCATGAGTGACCATCTCATCGTCGGCGGCGGCATCATCGGCCTGCTCACCGCCCGTTACCTCAGTCAGGCCGGCGCCAGCGTCACCCTGTTGGAACGTCGCCAGATCGGCCGCGAATCCTCCTGGGCCGGTGGTGGCATCCTGTCTCCGCTCTACCCGTGGCGCTATGCAGAACCGGTCAATGCCCTCGCTCGCTGGAGTCAGCAACACTACCGCGCTCTCGCTGACGAACTGCAGATCGACACCGGCATCGATCCCGAATGGATTCAGAGTGGTCTGCTGATCCTCGACGGCGACGAAACCACCCGCGCCACGGCCTGGGCCACGGCGGCCGGCGCGCGACTCGACCTCATCGACCGTGACGCACTCGGTCATATCGAACCCGCCGTCGGCGAGCACCCCGGGGGTGGCCTGCTGTTTCCCGAATTCGCCCAGGTGCGCAACCCCTGTCTGCTGAAGGCCCTGCGCCAAGACGTGCAGGCGCGCGGCGTGCGCATCACCGAATCGGCCGAAGTCAGCCATCTGTTGCACGAAAACGGCCGCATCCATGGCCTCGGCACCGCCGATGGTGGCCACATCACCGCCGAGCGGGTCGTCATCGCCTGCGGCGCATGGAGCGCTTCCCTGTTGCGCGAGCTGGGCCAGAGTATCGACATCGTTCCCGTACGCGGTCAGATGCTGCTTTACCGGGGAGAACCCGGACTGCTGAAGCACGTCGTCCTGCACCGGGGGCACTACGCCATCCCACGTCGCGACGGTCGCCTCCTCTTCGGCAGCACAATGGAAAACGTGGGCTTCGACAAGACCGTCACCGAGCAGGCCCGGCACGAACTGGAACATGCCGCCCAGACCCTGATCCCCGCACTCGCCGAAGTGCCATTGGAGCGCCACTGGGCCGGCCTGCGCCCGGCCTCTCCCAATGGCATCCCCTACATCGGCGCCCACCCGCGAATCGAAGGGCTATACATCAACGCCGGCCACTTCCGCAATGGCGTGGTCATGGCCCCGGCCTCCGCACACCTGCTGGTGGATCTGATGCTGGAGCGCCACCCCGTGCTGGATCCCGAGCCATTCGCCCTCGACACACACGCCAGCGCAGCCTGAAACAGCCGATATTAGAAATTTTTCGTATTGGACGATATACTTAGTACCATGGTAGGAAATAACAACAAACGATTTGGCGGTGACGTCGGCGAGCTGCTGGCCAGCCACGGCATCTCACCCACCCAGCAGCGCCGGCAGATTGCCCGCATCATGTTTGCCCGCCCGCAGCATCTCTCGGCGGAGCAGATCCTCGAGCGTGTCAATACGAAAGACCATCAGGTCTCGAAGGCCACGGTGTATAACACCCTCGGCCTGTTCACCTGCAAAGGCCTGATTCGCGAGGTAGTGGTCGATCCCAGCAAGATTTTTTACGACTCCAATACCCGCCCACACCATCACTATTTCAACCTCAGCACCGGCATGCTGAGCGACATCGATGACGAGCAGATCACCCTCAGTCAGCTGCCCGCGGTTCCCGATGGCACCGAGCTGGAAGGCATCGACATCATCGTCCGCCTGCGCAACAAGCCCTGACCCCGGGCGTCGGCGTCCGCAAAAACGCTGTGCAGCGGCGGCGGTTGTTTCCCCACCCCCGCATCTCGTATACTCCCGCCTCCCGCACGCTAAACCCGATCACACGCCGATGTAGCTCAGTTGGTAGAGCAACTGATTCGTAATCAGTAGGTCGGAGGTTCGACTCCTCTCATCGGCACCATACAATCAACGGGTTACATCCAGGACAGACGTTCGGGCGACACCCAAGTCACCCATCAGTCACCGCAACCGATGTTTAATAGCCCAGTATTTCCTTTGCAACCATGAGGTCGGGGGGGGGCAAATCCTCTCACGCCGGTCATATATCATGCGGCCTGTAGCTCAATTCAAAAGCCAGAAAAGCTTAAAGAAACTCGCAGGATCCCAAAATATCAGGAATGTTGAATTTTCGCCAGTTAGCCTTATTGCGTCACGCACTCAAACATCCTCGCTTTAGTTATGTGGTGCAGGAACACCAACGGTCACATGGAATCTCTTATGACGTGGCACGCAAGGACTTGTTGGAGATGGCTGACACATTGAAGTT
Organism: Gammaproteobacteria bacterium; assembly: GCA_011051755.1. Lineage (GTDB taxonomy): Bacteria > Pseudomonadota > Gammaproteobacteria > SZUA-152 > SZUA-152 > DRQN01. The sequence goes on along the minus strand of DRKN01000070.1, from coordinate 7,632 downwards.
ACTGGTAAAAACCAAACAAGGAAAACGTTATTATTTTGTTACCCCGAATGACCTTGAACAGAGAATAGCAACGTGAGGGACAAAACTAAAACCAGTGCCGACTTTTAGAGGCGTGCACGAAATAACTTCCTGACCCTGCATCCTGGCCTTATCTCCTGAGCCGCTCTACCCTCTGCATCCATGTAGTCGTCTTCTTCAGCCCGTCTTCGTCTAGCAAAAGTAGGTTCTTTATTTTCCATTAATTGGGTTAAAACCACCTTTAGTAGCTAAGAGTTTATTATCTTTTATTCAAATAGTGGTATTTTCTGTCCTTAGGCTTCTAACAGGGCAATTGCAATACAAATGAGAGAAAGCTTGGTAGGGTGGGCAGGTTTTTCATGCCCACGCGGAATATGCACCAACCGCGTGGGCACATAAAACGTGCCCACCCTACATGGTTTTTCAACAGGTAGTTTATTTCTTCTTATTCCCCATCATTTCAACGCCAAGATCTTGCGTGGTCTTCATCATCCACAAATTCATAAAGCCAGCTGCCGCATTGCCATCGGCTACCCCATGTGCGTCACTGCCATTCATTGTGATGTCAGGCACCCATTTTTGCTTGCCAAGCTCCTTGGACAGTACGGTCATCACCTTGACATAGGCGTCCAGTTTCTGTTGCAGGGCGCCATCTGCCTCGTAGATCAGGCGCTTTTGTTCCCCGAGCCCTTGACCCTCAAGAATATAGGCTTCTTTATTGTGTTTGGCGGCCTGGACGTTCAGCTTGGCCATGGTGACTTCTTTTTCAGAAGCGATAATGGCCTTGGCCTTGTCAAGTTTGGCCAGCTCAACTTTTTTGTTGGCGGCACCAAGATCCTGTTGTTTGGTGACTTTCGCGACAGCGAGTTTTCGTTCGGCATTGATGATTGCCACGGTTTTTTCTTCTTCCGCGGAAACTTCGGCCTTTTTCATTTTTACCATGGCCTCATATTCGGCGATTTTTACTTTCTTTTTGCCAAATTCTTCCGCGGCCAATCTTTCCTGTTTTGCCCGCTCGGCAGCTATCTTGGCAACGATGGTCTGCTGAAGCGCTTCTCTCTTGGTTTTAATGAGATTTTCTGTCGCTTCTTCATAACGAATGTTGGTGATCTGGAATTGCTTGAATTTTATGCCGTAGCGCTCAAGGGGGTTTTCGTTCTGAAGTTTGACACCGTTTTCTGTTTTTACCTGTACAACATTGCTTTCACTGAGGTCGCCGATTGATCCTCCGTCCTGTTCTGAGCGGCTGATTTCTTCAGTAATATAGGTGCCTTTGGTTAGCTGATCCCGTGCCCATTCGGAGAAAATAGCTCGTTTGGTGGTGTATGATTCACCAGAATTCATCAGTGCGGCGGTGAGAACAACGGACTCTTCGATGGTGGGTTTGATGCCTGTCTCTATAAGGTTGGTATAATTCCTGAATTTTTGGTGGATAAGGCTCAGTTTTTCTTTGTCGGCGGGGAGGTCAAACATGGTCATTACCGATATCCACCCCAATCCACCATCGTTAAACCGCACTTCGATGTCAGTAGAAATTTCCGGATTTTTTTCCTTAGCCTTTGTCGGTCTGGCAATTGGCATTCCTTTGTCGTCTTTATCGATATTCATTTGTGCAAACTTGACCGTGCCTGCTTCGTGATATTTTGTGATGCTGCCAAAACACTGGCAGAACAGGCCTGGCTCAGAGATGATTGAAACATCACCGGTCAAAAGCGATTGTTTAACGGTAATATGGCCGGCCTCATTGGTTTCCAGGAGGCCGGTTGCAGCACCGGCAACAAGAACAGCCGCAAGTAAGCTGCCCAACACCACCTTCCCCGGAAGGCCGGCCTGCTTCATTTTTTCTCCAAGATTGTTCATCGTGCCCTGCGTTTCATTGGTTTCCATGGCTATCTCCACTCTTCATATACATCGCATTGACTCATGTATAAATATCAGTTATTCAAATCCTGTAATTTGTTCTCGATCTCAGTCACCAGGGCGTTCTGTTTTTCATTTTCCCGGTGAGTCATCTTGAGGAAATACAATGCCACCTGGTACTGGTCGATAGCCCCTTTTTTGTTTCCCTTTGCCTCTTCCTTGCTGGCCTTGGCGAGATATTCGTCATACTGCAACTGGTTGATGAAATCACTGGATTCCTCAATTTCAGCGCTCAGAGTCTCTTCATCGAGGCCCAGTTTTAACCCTTCACTCAGGATGGCCTGTGCAGCCGTGGCATGATTGACTTTGGCGACGCTGCTGGTGGTGTTGCGGGCCTTTCGCATCGATTCCTGAAATTGGTTTTTGATATCTGAGTGGGTTAGCGCTTGTTTTAATGAGAGCAATTGAGGGAGTTTTTCTGCTGCATGCTTTCCAGGCAGCATCGCTTCCATTTTTTCAAGATGCTCGATGGCGCAGTCGATATGTGCAAGTCGCGACTTGAAATCTTCAGCGCTATTGAATGATTTCATGCTGTCATCAAAATCATGTTTTATCGATGTGTAGTCCAGATGCTTGTCATCCTGCATGGACTGTGCCCGGAGTTGCTTATTCCGTTCACTGTAGCGATAGAGCCAAAGAAACAAGATCCAGGCAAAAAAGAATATTAACCAGCCCACTTCAATTCTCCTTTCAACGTGATCCAGGTCAAAAGCCTGTGGCCTTTAATAAAGGCTTTTGGGCCCGGAGCTACTGGGATATGCTTCCATCCCGTGCTCGCTGATATCAAGGCCAATGTCCTCTTCTTCCTGGCTGACGCGGAGTCCACCCATCAGCAGACTGATAATGCGCCAGATAAAATAACTGCCAATACCTACAAAACCGGCGATTGCCAGTACCCCTGTCATCTGGACAATAAGCAATGAAAGGTCGCCGGTATATAAGAATCCACTTTCCAGACTGAACAGGCCTACAGCCAATGTTCCCCAGATGCCATTGATGAGGTGCACCGGGATCGCGCCAACCGGGTCATCGATGCGGCGTTTGTCCAGCAGCATGATGAAATAGACAACCAATACCCCGGCGGTAAGACCAATGAGCACGGCGCCACCTGCACTGACATCGGCACAGCCGGCGGTAATGGCAACCAGGCCGGCCAGTGAGCCATTGATGATCATGCTCAGGTCGGGTTTGCCAATAAGGACTTCGGCGGCAATCATGGCGCTAAGCACGCCGGCTGCGGCGGCCAGTGTTGTGTTCAACGCGACCGTTGCAATAATGTCACTGCCCGCTGTCATGGCGCTTCCAGCGTTAAATCCGAACCACCCGAACCATAGAAAAAACATTCCCAATACCGCCATGGCCTGATTGTGGCCCGGTATGGGCATGACCTTGCCATCACGGGTAAATTTCTTTGCCCGTGCACCTAACACGATGGCGCCCGTGAGTGCAGCCCATCCACCGACCGAGTGAACAACCGTGGAGCCGGCAAAATCGATAAAACCGATATCACCAAGCCATCCACCACCCCATGCCCAGTGCCCGACAATCGGATAAATAATCGCGACAAGCACGATAGAAAAGGCAATGAAGGCGAAAAATTTTATTCTTTCTGAAACCGCACCTGAGACAATGTGCGCCGAGGCTGCGACAAACATGAGCTGAAAGAATACTTTTGCATAAAGTGGCAGCGCCGCCCAACCGAGGGCGCTGTAATCACCAAAATAATGTTCACCAATTGCCGGGCTGTTGTCTTCCCCTGACAGCATCCAACCGGTGGTGCCCATGAAGGAGTTCCCATCGCCAAACATTAAACCAAAACCCACCAACCAGAAACTCAGACTTGCAATGGCAAATATAACGATGTTTTTTGCAAAGATGTTGACAGTATTTTTTGCTCGGCAAAGCCCCGCCTCCAGCATGCCGAAGCCCGCATTCATCATGAAGACCAGAACCGCCGCGAGTATGATCCACACGGTATCGAGCGATATCGCAATAATCGCTATATTTTCAGTAGAAATCATTGTCGATAACCTCTTGTCTAGTTTTGTTCATAATAATTGTCCGATTTTTCTTCAGGCATCAGTGGGCCCGGTTTTGGAGAGGTTGCAACTGATCTGAAGCTTTTTTTGTGACATTGTTGGCAGGTATCGATGGCATCGGCGGAAAGAAATTTGATCAGGCGGTTTCCCGGCGTATGTCCCTTGTGGCAGGTGGTGCATGAAATTTCATCCATCGGCCAGTGTTTTTCTTCTGCATGAAAGACGACATTTCGATCACCCTGTCCCGCCTTGCCGCGCGTGTGGCAGCCGAGGCAGACCTTTTTGGATGGAAATTTTCCTCTGTTCTGCTGGGATCGATGGCAGGCTTCGCAGCCTGAATCCCTGTCTCTTTCTCTGAATACGGCGCCATGGAAGCCGGCCAGGGTATGTGTTTCATGGGACGACGCCGCGAAATCATCCGCAAGCTCGCTATGCAAATGGCAGCGCACGCAACTTTCATCAGCGGCCACCACGGCAACCGGCAACAAAAACATGAGCAGTGTCGCCGTCAACAGGATCCGTCGAGTTACATTATTTCTCATCGGATTTCCTCTCTTTCGACTCAATCTCCATCAGTTCAAGCGGGTGGTCATGTTTCATGACAGTGAGATTCGTTCTGCCGGTTAGCCAGGACTTGTCCATGGGAAAAACATCGGGATTGAGGAATACATGGTAGAAGTGCTGTACGAAGATGACCAGTACCGCCAAGATTGCTTCCCAGCCGTGAATCAATTGGGCATAAAAAACAATCTCAACGGGAATTTGACTGGCGAGCGGAGAAAAGTTCCACATCACAAGCCCCGTTGATATGACGATGAATCCACCAATAACCGTGGCCCAGTATTCCACTTTTTGATACCAGGTGTAGCGGTACATCAGTGGCATTTTCTCTGCTCGTCCAAACAAATAACTGGTATGCAAAAATGCATCGATTAAATCTTTCTTGGACAGAAATATTTTGCCCGGTGGTTTTAGTTTTAGCAGATAAGGCAGTAGATGAATCACTGCGAGCAGCATAAATACAATGGCCGCAATGCGGTGAATGACAGAGCGCATTTCTTCTCCGCCTGATAGCCAAACAGCAGCCTCCGACAGAACGGACTCAGGAAATTTCAGTGACAGCCCTGTCGCGGCTAAAATAATAAAAGAGAGGGCCCAGAAAAAATGTTGCAGTCGCCAGGATAAAGAAAAACGTTTAACGCTCTTTTTCCGCGCACTATCTATGGTGGCGTTGTCCTTGGTTTTTTTTATGTAATCACGGGTTGAAAGCAGGGTGAAGAAGCCGACAATGCCAATGATCATGGAAAGGTAGGTGGAGTTGATCAGGGAGGCGATCGAGAATGGCCCGGCGCTTACAGGGTCTCTGAAATGCGTTACTTTCCGTGTGGAGTCCTGGCTTAGGTTTTGTATCAGGATGGCATCTGCGCCAAGGCCGGCGTTCACGGCTTCACCATGGCAGCCCGCACATAGACCACCGACATTATCGGCGTGAATAAATGAAGCGGGATTGTCCATCGGTAGTTCATGGCCCCGATGGCAGTATATGCATGTCGGCGCCAGGGTGTTTCCCAAATGAAATTGCTTGCCGTGAAAGGTCTGCATATAGGAATTACGCGCATCCTTGTGGCATCTTCCGCAGGTCTTCACGTCACTGCCGCGGTAGAGCTTGGATGATTTACTGCTGACCAATGGTGCTGAGTGGGGGTCGTGACAATCAATACAGCTGACACCCGGTGTTTCGCCCTGTGTCTTTGCCAGGCCATGCACACTGTCCTTGAATTCGTTCAGTCTGTCCTCATGGCAACTTCCACAAATATCGATGAAATAGGCCTTGTTTTTCTTGCTTCCAGGTCTTTCCACCATGGCGGCATGGGCATCTTCCTGTTTTTCCGCCGTAATTGCTGCGTAATAGTCCGGGCCTTGCAGATCTTTTTTCAGATGACAGTCAATACACGTCACACCTTCCGCTGCATGGCGGCTATTTAACCAGGATTTGACGGATTCATATTGTGCAGGACGCTTGTTGGCATCGTGACACTTTTGACACTCCGCAGAATAATCGCTGTGCTTGTTCGCAGCGATGGATGTGCGGTCGGGATCACCGCTGATATCTGATGTCTGAGCTATGGCAGTGGATAAGCACAGGCTGGACAGCAGTATATATACGGCCCTGAGTATCATTGCTGCCGCCCTTTTGTACGGGCCTCTATGGGGGCGTCGTCGAACGATATGCCGGGGCAGGCCCAGTGGTTTTCGTTTGCCACGACAGCCGCCGCAAAGCGATGATCTGTCTGGATGCCGCTCTTTGTGCTGACCGCGCCCCGTAACGTTGCCATAAGGCTTTCAATAAACCCTGGCTCAATGGTTTCTTTTGCAGGGGATGTATAGGCATCATGGCAGGTCGAGCACAATGCCGCTCTTTTGACGGATTTCAGATCCGTGACGCTGTGATAACCATGAATGTCTCCAGGGTCATAGATTGCCTGGCCATTGACGACAGATTCAACGCTGTGACACATGACACAGGTGACGCCATCGCGATGCCCCTTCGCTTTGACGATATTACTTGTCGCGGTAAAGGCATTACCGCTGATCACTATTCCGGGGGCATGGCATTCGAAGCAATAGGTACCATTATTGGTTTGCTTTTCTTCCAGATAGTCTTCCAGGCAGCGGCGGAATTCCTGGCTGTCCGCTGAATTGGCATGCGCGGAATCCTGCCATGTGTCAAAATTGTACACATGACAGCTCCCACAGCTCTCGGCACGCGGCAGTTCCTTCGCCTGTATGGCCAGGCTTGTAGCGAGAAGGCACAGGAAAGTCACGAGCGGCTTCATCTGCATTACTCGCCGAAATCGACCTTCTCCGCCTCGATATCAAGCTCTTTTTCCAGCTTGTCCAATCGGCGTAATTGGTTTGCCTCGTTTTTTATTCTGGACAGTTTTAGTTTCATCGGCGCATTGCCGTACCAGTGGGTCCAATCGGGACTGAAATGGTAGGCGCCTTTCCAGGCATGCACGAGATCAAATTTATACAATTCGAAAAACAAGGCTTCAATGCCCGATGTCTGTTCATAGAGCTGGTGCCCGGTCAACATCAGCTTTTTGCCGACGAAGGGGTTTTCCGGCCGGTCTTCCGGCATGGGATTCAATAAACCGTCATTGTAGAGTTCTTTGATGACCTTGATGGCTTCACCGGCTACGGCATCACTGGCAATTTTAATGCCATCCGCAACCGCCAACTTATGTTCGGCAAAACGCTTGGAATGGCAGTCCATACAAATCGCCACCATTTTCGCCCGTTCCCGTTTGTAGGTTTCCGCGGTAATTTCATTCATCAAAATACCGTTAGGGCTCTTGCTGTATTTTGCGCCGGAGTCTTTGTTGCCGATGAACTTGCCCTGTGATGCCCCGCCCAGAGTCAGGCCCTGGCTCACATCATGATTACCTCCCTTCATGTGGCAGGTGACGCAGGTGGGGGTTCTGCCACCTTCTTCAACACCCTTACCCTCGATATTGAATATGACACCGTGTTTCGAGGATTTGTAATATTCCAACTGCGCGTGATCCGGCCCCATGTGACAGGTGCCACAGGATTTGGGATCGAGTGCTTCCTTGGCATCAAACTTGTGTCGGGTATGGCAGGAATCACATTT